>JASLMQ010000594.1 GCA_030746455.1 Candidatus Latescibacterota bacterium | reverse complement strand
ACCTGGGAGGTCCGGGTCGACGATACCGCCTTCGAGGACCTGGCCAAGCAGTTCTACGTGGTCAACATCGCCCCGGACGGTGACGTGATGGACCTGCGGATGGTGGGCGATGCGGCTCCCCCATCCAACGCCAAGTCTGTTCCGCCCACCCTGGAGGACGCCTACGTCCATTTCATGGAGACGGGAAGCGACTCACTGGCAGCCTGAGGCCATCCGGCCCGCCCGCGGTACGAGACAGCCATGACGGCAATCCACAACATACTCGGTGTGGCGCGCTACGAGCGCAAGATGCTGATCCGCACGCCCAGGTTCCGCATCCTCGGCGGAATCGGCATCGCCATTCCCTTCATCGTCGGCATCTTCCTGGCCATCCTCGAGAGCAGGGGTGTCGAGTTCGACTCCGCCCTCGGGATGGGGGCGTTCATCCCCTTCTCGGTCTACAGCTACCTCCAAACCCTCGTGATCGCCTTCATCGTGGGCGATTTCCGCGCCGCCGACGAGCGGGCCCACGTCTACGAGGTCATCGCGGGCTGTCCCATCTCCACCGCCGAGCTCGTCATCGGGAAATACCTGGGCGTCGTGGGCGGGCTGGTCACACTCAGCCTCGGGGTCCTGGCCCTCACTGTGGCGGTTCAGGCCGCCAAGATCAGCATCATGGGCACCCCCTTCACGATCGAGCCCTACATCACCTACCTGCTGGTGATGACCCTCCCGGCCCTGGTCTACATGTCGGCCCTCACCTTCTTCCTGGGTGCCGTGCTTCGCCGCCAGACGGCGGTGACCCTCGTCGCCATCGCCTACGCCCTGGCCGTCCTGTTCTTCCTGGGCAAACGCTACGGTGGGGTCTACGACTTCGGCGCCTTCTTCGCCCCCCTGTTCTATTCCGACATGATGGGCCTGGGCGACATCTCACGCGTAATCGACCAGCGTCTCTTCTACCTGGCTCTGGCCCTCTGCTTCTTCGGCCTGTCCATCGACCGCTATCCCCGCCTTTCCCAGTCGCGCGGGTGGACCTGGTTCGGTCGAGGTCTCGCCGCGGTCGGGCTGATCCTGGCCGGGGGGCTCTACCTGCACGTGGACCGGCAGGAACTTGCCAAGGAGGCCTACCGTAAAACGCTCCTCCAGGAGCAGCGTCGCTACGCCGACACGCCTGCCGTTCAGGTCCTGCACTACGCCTTCGATCTCCAGTTCACCGCGAAGGGGGCCCCGCTCGAGGCAAGGGCCGAGCTGAAGATCCGCAATCCGCACGAGGCCCCGCTGGATACGCTGGTCTTCACCCTCAACCCCGGCCTCGAGCTGCGGTCCGTTCTGGACGGACAGGGACGGAAGATGACGTGGACCCGCGGGCACGCCGTGATCAGTATCCTTGCGGGTGACCTCCTGTCCCGGGACTCGGTGGCGATCGTCACGTTCGTCTACGACGGGGACATCGACCGCCAGGGAATCTACCTGATGCGGGACCGGGCGCGCCTGCGAAAGGGCAGATGGCCCTTCATCAAGGGTGACCTCACCGCCTGGATCCGGGACGATTCGGCCTTTCTCCCCCCGCGGAGCCGGTGGTATCCGAACCCGGGCGTGGATTACGGCCACGACGGGGCCCCTCCACTCTCCTTCGCCACCGCCGACATCGCCATCTCCGTTCCCGAAGGACTGGAGGCGATCACTCAGGGAAAACCTGCCGGAACGGACTCCCTGGGCAGCCGCGTCCGCTTCAACTGGAAGGTGGAGCACCCCGTCTCGCAGTTCTCCCTCAACGTCGGGGAATACGAGCGCTTCGAAGCGCAGATACACGGCATCGACTGTGCCCTCTACATCCATCCCGCCCACCGCCGCCAGGTGCTCTTCTTCGAAGAGGCCAAAGAGCAGGTGCTCGAGGTGCTCGGGCAGGCCCTTGAGGCTATCGAGCAGGAGCTCGGTCTCGCCTATCCCTACCCCAGGCTGTCCGTGGTTGAGGTACCCTTCCTCGTTCAGTGGTACTACGAGGGATGGGAGGAAACCGGCGGCCTGACCCAGCCCGGTGTGTTGATGGTGGAAGAGGACGTGTTGATGGGCCTTCGCTTCACCCGCGACTTCGAGCGTAGGAAGCGCTGGTCGAGGGGCAACACGAGCCCCGAGCAGATCAAGCGCGACCTGCTGGCGGGCGCGATCTTCCGCACCTTCTTGAGCAAGGAGAGCGGCAGAGCCGGGCTCTACCGCAGCCCCGTGCTCCAGCTCTGGTCGTTCGACAGGAGTTTCGAGGGCGACCAATCGGCCCTGCTCAAGCGCGGCCTGCCCCTGTATATGCAGGAGGACCTCAGCAGCAACCTGATGTCCACCTTCTTCTCACGCGGCATGGGGCGCGGGAGGATGCGGGGCATGCGGGGAAGGTTCAGGAGACCCCAGTCGAGTGGGGCTCGATGGGATACCCTCCTGGCCAGGATGGAAGACCGGTCCTTCGCGGAGCTGGACCCCGTTGCCGAGGCTGGCCTCTATCGCTCCGTCCTGGACGCGAAGGGCCTCACGCTCTTCCGGATGATGGAGGCCGTTGTCGGAGACGAGGAGTTCGTGTCTGTGCTGGAGTCGTTCGCCGAAGACCGCCGCTACCAGGCCGTGTCCTTCACCGACTTCGAGAAGGCCGTTGCGCCCGACAGCCTGCAGGCCGAAGGTCAGATGGATCTCCAGCGGCTCATCCACGACTGGATCTACGGCACCGACGTGCCGGGCTACACCCTCACCCGCGCCACGGCCAAGAAGATCGACGACGGCTGGGGCATGGTCGTCTACCAGGTGGTCGTCCGGGTCCGGAACGGCGAGCCGGGCCGCGGGTTCGTGCAGATCCGGGTCACGGGAAGGGAAGACGAGGCCGTCAAGGCCGTCCAGATCGAGGGTGGCCAGGAGGTGGAAGTCGCGCTCATGCTTTGGGAGCGACCCTTCCGGGTGATGGTGGAGCCCTTCTTCGCCAGAAACCAGAGGCCGCTCATCTCCCCGCTGAGTATCCCCGACGAAGTCGTGCTGGGCACGCCCGAGTCCTACGTCCGTATCGTGACCGAGGAGGAGTCGCGCTTCACCGAGGTCATCGTGGACAACGACGATCCCGGCTTCTCCATGCCCGTTCTTCGGGTCCAGCGATTCTTGAGGCCCGGGCTCAAGGGCGCCAACTGGCGGGTTCGCGAGATGCCCATGGCCTTCGGCCGATACGAGGCGAACTTCCGGTACAAGCAGCCCGGCGACGGCGCCCAGCCCGCCGTGTGGGAGACCCGCCTGCCCCACTCGGGCGAGTACGACGTGGCCTACTACTATATCATGCCCCGGTTCGGGAGACGAATGGGCCTGGCGAAGTCCTTCACGCTCACGGTCACTCACGAGGCGGAGGTCGATACGCTCACCCTCGAGCACGATCAACTCAAGGGCGGCTGGAACCTCCTGGGACGATTCGATTTCGAAGCCGACGAAGCGGTGAAGGTGGTGCTTTCGGACGTCGCGGACGGGCGGCTCTATGCCGACGCCGTGCGCTGGCGCTTTGTCGACCCGGACCGTCCCACCGACGTCTACGCCGAGGACCTGCCG
>JASLMQ010000593.1 GCA_030746455.1 Candidatus Latescibacterota bacterium | reverse complement strand
GGTCCAGCAGGATAATCGCGAATCTGCCCCAGTGGTAGGCCCGAACGAAGGTAGCCCGGGAGCCAGGCGGCACGACGCCCTCGCAGGCCCGCGCAGCGGGCCTGCGAGATGGCCCCCTGTGGTCCTATCCTCGAGGTTGGGGGACGTTACGAGCGGAGTCGGCGGGGTACCGGTGCCAGACCAGAGGCAAGGCGTTCCCATCTCCCGTGTCCAATCATGATTCCTCAGATCCCGTCGGCTTTGAGATAGGAGCTGCCGTCCTTCAGCCAGCGCTCCATGTTTCTGGCTTTGCCCGGATTGGGCACATACTTCTTGTCCAGCGTCTGGAGCAACGCAGGATCGCCCAGCTCCCTGAACAGCGCGCTTCCCGGATCGAACCGGTTGTACACGTAGATCCCGCTCACCCCGGCCTTCCAGGCCCGCGCCGCTTCCCCCCGCCAGATCTCGAGATCGTCCTCCCGATTCCGGTATTCCTCGGGGACGTCGGCAAGCCGTGAGTTGCTCAGACATGGATACACCGGCTTGTCGAACCGCCTGCCCAGCTCCACGAGATTCTCCCACGGCTCCAGGTGGAAGTAGCCGCCTCCGGTCAACAGATCGATGAGGTCCTGCTCCAGCCACGCGACGATGTCCAGGCCGATCGCCTTTGCGTAGGCCACCGAGTCGGGCACGCGGACCGCGATCAGCAGCGGCCGTCCCCGCCTATGCTCGACTTCGGTCGCCATCGCGCGTATGCGGCCCATCAGCCCCGTCATCTGCTCGCAGTGCTCGGGCGTGACGGGGTCGCCCGCCATCTGGGGCTCGAAGTACACGGGATGCCTGAAGAAGTCCATCTCGATGCCGTCGATGTCGTAGCGGCTGCACACGTCCCGCGTGATGCGCAGGACCTTGTCCCGCACCTCCTCGAGGCCGTAGTTTACAGCTGACCAGCGGTTGCCGCCGTACGGAAAGGTGTCCGTCTCCTTTCCCATCAGGCAATGGGGGTTGTCCTTCTTCCACTGGCAGACCAGGGCCTCGTCGGCACTGTCGTGCGTGTCGTTCATACGCATGGACCAGAAGACTTCCATCCCATGCGTCTTGCCGAACTCGATCATCAGGTTCAGTGGCTCGTGGCCCTCTTCGGCCAGGTCCCACGCCCAGTCCTCTTTGTACCGGTCGCTGTGCACGCGGGGTTCGCTCTCATCGCTCCTGTGCGTGTAGAGGTTGAAAACGCCATCGCAATAGCAGATGGTGTCCACCTGTGAACCGGCGAGGCCCGTTGTCCGCAGGCTCAGGAAGGTCTCCGGCGTACGCGGCAGGTCGGGCCTGGCATACATGTCGCAAGTGTCGTTGCCGTCGTTGTTGTAGAGGATGCGGCGCCTGCGGTGGACGGCATCCCGCCTGTTGCTGGACATGAAGTGGACTCCTGGATTGGGACATGTGCAAGCCGCGCTCCGAGAGCGATCTCTTTGCAGGGCAAATGTGCTTACAGCAGCTTGACGAACAGCTCATACGCCTCGTCCCACGGGCCTGGCTCGCCGGGTTCATAGGTGATCAGATCCGTGGAGTTGCGGACGACCTCTCGGATCTCGGCCAGGGACCCAACCTGGCCCCGGGCCAGGGCCTGCATCAGGATGTTGCCGAGGGCCGTGGCCTCGACAGGGCCGGCCACGGCCGGACGCCCCGTGGCGTCGGCCGTGAGCTGACACAGCAGCGTATTCTGGATGCCGCCGCCCACAAGGTGAATAGTCTTCATCCGCTTCCCGAGGACCTCCTCCAGCTGGCCGAGGGTGTAGCGGATCTTCAGCGCCAGGCTCTCCAGGGCGCAGCGGATCACGGCGCCCTCCGACTCGGGGACGGCCTGGCCGGTCGAACGGCAGGCTTCCCGGATCCGGGCCGGCATATCCCCGGGCGAGAGGAAGTCGGCAGCGTCGGGATCGACGGCCGCCCTCAGGGGCGTGGCGTCGGCGGCCATCTGCGTGAGCTCGTCGTAGCCGTAGTCGCGGCCCTCGCGCTCCCAGATGCGCTTGCACTCCTGAACGAGCCAGAGCCCGGAGATGTTCTTCAGGAAGCGGTACGTGCCGCACACGCCGCCCTCGTTCGTGAAGTTGTGAGCGAGGGCGGACGGCGTGATGGCCGGCTCGGACAGCTCGGTCCCCAGGAGCGCCCAGGTCCCGCAGCTGACGTAGAGGGAGTCGGCATCGGAAAGCGGAACGGCTGCGACGGCGGCGCCGGTGTCGTGGCATGCCGCGGCGATCACCTCGGCCGAGGTCAGACCCACTTCCTCGGCGATGTCCGACCGGATCGGTCCGAGCGCGGTTCCCGGGGGCACGACCTCGGGCAGCATTCCGGTGGGGATGTTAAGTCGCTCGAGGAGATCGAGCGCCCAGTCGCCCTTGCGCGGATCGTGGAACTGCGTGGTGGTGGCGATGGTGAACTCGCTGGCCTTTTCGCCCGTGAGCCAGTAGTTGAACAGGTCCGGCATCATCAGAAGGGTGCGGGCCATGTCGAGCTGGGGCGACTTCTCCAGAGACATCGCCAGGAGCTGGTAGAGCGTGTTGAGCTCGAGGAACTGGATGCCGGTCTGCTCGAAGATCTCCCCGCGCGGCACGCGTCGGAACGCCTCCTCCATCATTCCCTGAACGCGGGGATCGCGATAGCAGCGCGGGTTGCCCAGCAGCTCGTCCCGGTCGTCGAGGAGGGCGTAGTCCACGCCCCAGGTGTCGATGCCGACGCCCATCAGGCTGCTGCCGCAGGTGTGAACCGTCCGCCGGAGCCCCTCGATCAGGTGCTCGAAGAGGCCCAGGACGTCCCAGTATAGCCGGTCCAGCACGGGCGTTCCCGCGTTGGGAAACCTGTGGACCTCCTCCAGGGAGACGCGAGTGCCGTCGAACCGTCCGATGACGGCGCGGCCGCTGGAGGCGCCCAGGTCATAGGCGAGGTAGTTCGCGGTCTCGGCCACGGGAGCTCCTTTCGCAGGCGGGGGACGGAGAGGCGCGATCCCGCGCCGGCGGAATTAGGGGTTGTGCGGCGGTAAGTGATTTGCGATATTATATGATGCAACCGGGGAGTGTCAAGCGCTTCGTCAGGTAGGGGGGACGGGAGCGGTTGCCTGCCCCAGAGCAAGGAGGTCGTGATGCCGAATCGCGTGGATGCAAATATCAGCGGAGTCCGTCCCGAGGTCGCTCGTCGCCCAACCGAACAACAGGCCGATGCGGCAACGCAGGCGCCGCAAGCGGCAAACGCCAGGGAGGGGACGAGCCCCAACCAGGTGGACCGGGTGGAGATCTCGCCGGAGGCTCAGGCGCAGCAGGCCCTGGCCGCGCCAAATGCCGGCGGAGGAACGGCCCCCACAGCCACCGAGACGGGTGCCGTACGCCCGCAGGAGGCCGGTGAGGACAACGCGGTGGCTGGAGCCACGGCCCAGCGGGCCGAGCAGCTGCGGGACCAGCAGGAAACCACCCGTCAGCAGAACGCCGGCCGGTCGCCGGAGCAGCCTGGGAACCTGGTGGATGTGACGGGATAGAGGTGCGCTGGACGAAATGGTGAACGAGGGTGCCGATCTGAGGCTTCAGGTCGGCATTTCTCTTGCTCGCACCGCGCTTGGCGGCAAAAAGCAAGAGGCCGGCTCCGGAATGGAGCCGGCCTGCAGGGGCTTTCTTGCGGGAGCGTCTAGGCAGTCAGATCGATCTTCTCGCCCTTCTTCTCTTCTACCGCCAGCGCCTGCTCGGGTCGCCGCTTCTTGGGCTTGCGGTTATGGCGCTTCGGCTGATTCCAGGACTCCCTGTCGTCCACCTTGCTCAGGACGATCCCGACGGGGGCCAACATGGTAATCACCACCTTGGTGATGAAGCCTGCGAGGTCTGTGCGCAAGGGCTACGGGCATCCTGCTATCTATTGGATATATCGGCAGTCATCTGTATCTGCTTTAATAGAAAGGAACTTCGGTCTCGGATCAGACCGTCGTGAAGCCGCGCGAGGCAGCCGCGCGAATCGCCGCTTTGCCGTCTGGGGCTTGACATTTCGCCCCGGCTCGGCCTCATCCAGCCGACCCGATCGCAGATCGCTTTGAGGGGGGGCGCGGCCGGTATCAGGCTGGGCCAGAAGGGAATACGGACCGTGCAGAAGCCAGGGCGCAAGCCTCGAGGTCGATCGACAGCCAAACCGGGTCAGCTTCTCCGGCTCGAGGTCACGGACATCGCGACAGGGGGAGCCGGCGAGGCGCGCTTTGGCCGGACGCGGTGTACCGTCTGGGGAGGGCTTCCGGGGGACGTGGTTGACGCCCGAGTCGACCGGCTGGAAGGCGGATTTGCCACCACCCGGGTGGAGCAGGTCGTCGAGAGCACGATCGATCGGATCGAGCCGCGCTGCGGGCATTTCGGGATCTGCGGCGGGTGCATCTGGCAGGACGTCGACTACGAGACCCAGCTGTCGATGAAGGGCAGGTTCGTTACGCGTTGCCTGGCCAGGGCCGGGCTCGAGGCCACCGGCGAAGTGGTGGGATCGCCACAGGTCTACGGCTGCCGAAACCGTATGGACTTTTCTTTCGGCCAGCACCCGGAAGGGCGCCTGATGCTGGGCCTGTTCGCGGCGCCCTGGAAGCTTGGGGCCAATGAGCCCGCGCAGGAGGTGTCGCTGACCCGGGGCAAGATGCCTCCGGTGTTCGATCTCGAGGCGTGTCATCTGCAATCGGACCTTTCGAACCAGGTCGTCCACGCCGCGCAGACCGCCTTCCGCAACGCCCGGATGAGGGCCTACGACACCCACAGCCGGGCCGGACTGCTCCGTTCGATGACGGTCAGGGACTCGAAGCACTCGGGTGACTTGCTGGTGAACGTGATGGCGGCGAGGGCCCTTCCGGATGGATCATCGGTCGAGCCGTTGATGGCGTGCAGCGACCGGGTGAAAGGCGTGGTCGTCTCCGTGAATCGGAAGCGATCCAGGCACGCCGCGCCCAAGGCGGTCGATACCGTGGCCGGAGAAGACCGGATCTGCGAGCGCATTCTCGGGCTCGACATCGAGGTATCGGCCACGTCGTTCCTTCAGGTCAACACGCCGCAGGCCGAGCGGCTCTACGAGCTGGCGCTGACCTTCGCGGGCCTCACGGGGGCAGAGAGGGTGGTGGATCTGTACTGCGGGAGCGGGACGCTGTCGCTCCTGCTTGCGGGCCGGGCCGGATCTGTCACCGGCGTCGAGATCCTCGAGGCATCCGCTGACGACGCCCGACGGAACGCGGAGCGGAACGGAGTAGAGAACTGCACCTTCGTTGCGGGCGACGTGGCAGAGGTTGTGCCCTCCCTGAGCACGGGCGCCGAACGGGTGGACGTGGTGACGGTGAACCCCCCGCGGGCGGGCGTGCACCTGAGCGCCATCCGGGCGATCTGCGACATCGGCCCACACACCGTGGTCTACGTCTCGTGCAGCGCGGAGACGCTCGCGCGGGACCTGAGGCATTTCCAGGCAGGGGGGTACGGGACGGAGGAGGTA
>JASLMQ010000592.1 GCA_030746455.1 Candidatus Latescibacterota bacterium | reverse complement strand
GTTGTTCGCCAGGCCGTCCGTTACGTAATAGCTTCGCCACGGTCCCTTGCCGGGCCCCGCACGTTGTGTGTCGGCTTGCACTTCTGAGAGCTTGCCGGGGCCTGCAGGTGTGGAGAAGAGGCCAAAACGATACGGAATCTGGCGCGCGACGTCTCGGGCCCCAGAATCGGTACCCAGTTCACCAAGCGTTCTGGCCCACGTCGTATCCTGCTCAAGTGTCATCTGAACCTTTGCCACATCGGCAATGGACGCCACATCAAAAAGCCGGCTGAAAACACCTTCAGCACCTTTCCAGGTGCGCGAAGCAGTGGTATCCAAACCATGTGCTACCAGGATCGGAATGACCTGTTTCCGATATGCCGCCTCAAATTCCCCAACCCTTTCGGGCGGCACCCAGAACGACAGACGCGCAAGGGTTGGTTCTGCCGCCTGGCACTCTGGCAGGGGCAGCAGAGAAACAAGACAGACTGATACGGCAAGCGAGATGGACAACCTGGCGGATCTTCTCATACCCAGTCCCAGAAGAAGGTGTCTAGTGTGAAAGCCAATGGCGTCACCAGGAGGTAGTCAGTGGTGTTTTCATCTTTGGCGGCCAGGGATGACAGTGTCGTAGCGTGAGTAAGACTGAGCAATCGTCTAATCTGGGTCGCAATCTACAATGCCTTCCGCAGTTCCCCCATCGCCTTCTCTTCCGCCTCCTCCGCCCGTCTCAAGATCTCCCGCTCTCGTTCTCGGGTCTCCTCTGTCCAAGCGTCCGTTCCTTTGCCGCTCCACGGCCCGTGGAACGCGATCTTCTCCGTGAACGAAACGCGTAGCACGTCGATCTCTTCCTCGATGCAGGCCGACGCACGGTTCAGCGCCTCGGAGGCAGATCCCTCAAGAACCTCGGCAGCGCGTCCGAGGAACGCTACCGCAGCGATCCGCGCGTCGAACAGGCTGGTGTAGTTCCACCAGCTCACGAAGTGCAGGTTGTTTCGCTCCTCGGCAGACAGCGTCGAGACCTCACCGAGGTCATTGGCCCAAGCCTCCAGCGCGCCGGTGCCGTAGTGGTACCTTCCTTTGGCAGACGGCATCGGTTCCCGATCCCAGTTGGCGACCGCGATCTCGAGTCCAGCTCTGATTGCCTCCTCTTCGGACATCCCCGTGCCATGTTCCTCGAGGATGACCACGAAGGGCCCGAGGCCCTCGGGCGCAAGCTCCAGCGGCTTCTCGCTGAAGTAATCCTCGAGAATCAGCGTCTCACCCCCATTCCGATACCCGTAGATCACATCCATATTGAGCTTCGGCTCATAGGCCAACACGGGGAAACCCGCGTCGATCGAGGCAACAATGTCACCACGATACTTCCCCATATCGAGCTCTGTCTTATCCAACTCGACCTCGCAACGGAGCCGCCATCCCGTGGCCTTCTGGATCGCCTCGATCTCCTCCGGAAACTCCCCCACGGGGCTCGACGGGCACCATCGCTGCCCTGTTTCGCCGTGGAACCACCGCACTCGGAACGCCAGCCCCGTGTATCCCATCACGTCGCTGTAGGAGCAGGGATGATCAGTCACCGTCAGCGCCGCCGACAACGCCCCGGCGAAGGTGCACTCTATGTCCTTTCCCCACCCGATCGATGGCACGTCCTCGATCCAGACCTTGCCGTCTTCACGCTTCACCGCAGCGTCCATATCGGCCTCCGTCTTCTCGGCCCGGCTTCACAGCTGCTTCCCCACCCACCCCGCTCTACCCCATCTTCTTCGGCCTCCCAGTCAGCTCGCTCTGCAATTCCCAATACGTGGCCCGGCCCTGCGCGCCTCGCTCGTCGGGTGCACCCACGCATGCCCTACGTCTCTACCCCGACCCTCAATTTACAATGCTGCTCTGCCCTGCTTCCATCAGTGTCATCCACAGGTAGAACGCCGCGTAGCTTCTCCATCCGCTCCAGGCTTCGGCCATCTCCCGGAGTTGCTCCTCGGTGGGTCGTTCTGTCAGCCCGAACGCCTTCTGCGCCGCCACCTGCAGTCCCAGATCGCCCGCCGAGAACAAATCCATCCGACCGTCGCCGCGCATCAGCACGATCTCGGCGGTCCATCGGCCCACGCCCGGGATCTCCTGCAGCACATCCATCGCCTCGGCATCGGGCAGACCTGCAACGGCCTCGCGCTGAAGCTCCCCCTCGGCCTCTCGCCGGGCAATCTCGACCAGGTATCTCGCCTTCTGCCTGCTGACCCCGAGGTCGCGAAGCGCCTCTGCGCTCGACTCCGCAAGCCGCTCCGCATCCGGGATGCCCCGGTAGGTGGTTCCTGCGTGGTCAACGGCAAGGCTCAGGTGCTCCATCAGACGTCGTCGCACGCTCTGGGCCGAGTAGACGCTCACCTGCTGGCCCAGGACCGTGATCAGCAGCGCCTCGTACAGACTCGGCGCCTTCACCAGTCTGAGACCTCGGTACCGCGCTACCAGCGTCTTCATCCTCGCATCCCGATTCAGCACCCGGTAGCACGTGCTCAGATCGTCGTCCACACCGAAGATGAACCGCGCCAGCTCCTCCAATCTCTCCGATCTGTGCTCCAGATCCCCATCCAGGACCCGCACGTCCAGGTGGCCAATTCCACCGTCGCCCGCGTGGAATCCGAACTCCACGAGGCCGGTCTCCCCGACCACCTCGACCACCCGTCTCAGGCGGTCCCCTCCACAGTCCGTGTACGGTACCCCGTACGACGAAGCCCGAATGTGCGCCAGCACCCACTCGACGCTGTACGGCTTCCTCAGGGCGATCTCCAGTCCCGCCATCGGGCCGCCATCCTCTTCGTGCCCTTCGTGTGCTTCGTGGTCGATGCTCTTCAGGGGTTGAAGTCTGTCCTCCCGTCCTTCGTCACACCTGCCGTGCGTCCGCACCGCCACTGAGTGGATTCGATGACTGCATGCGCCACGGCCTGGCACCGACAGTACCCGGAGTACGGAGTCGGGGACTGCCACAGGGCCAGATCAACCCAGCTTTCCTTCTTTCTCTTTCAGTCTTCCCGCCTTTTCAAAGCACAAATCCGGTTCGCATCCCCATCGATCGCCCAGAGCAGCTCCCCATCGTACGCCAGCCCCCGGATCGGGAACGGCTGGTCGCCCCAATCCAGCAGCTTGCCATCCAGTGTGCTCTTGATCAGCGCCGGCGCCCAGAAGTCCGCGTGCCACACATCTCCGTTCTCGCTTGCCATGAACATCGGGCCCGGGCCGCCAAGCACCTGCGTCCGGGGCTTCCCGGGGTCCTCGGGATCGTAGATCGACACGTTGCACATGAACCCGTCGCCCACGGCCACCTTGTCGCCCACCACCTCCGGCCCGATCACCCACTCCATCTTCTCCAGCGAGATCGTCTGAAGCGCCTCGCCGGTCTCGGGGTCGATCCTCCTCAGCGTCTTGGGCTCCTTCCCAACCGCAGCGAGGGCACCGTCCCACCAGGCGATGTTCTGGCAATTCTCGATCGCGATACGCCTGACGACCGTCCCGTCCTCAGCCAAGATGGCCACGGCCTCCTTCGCTTCCTGGTCGAAGGCCCAGAACCGGCTGCCGTCCCAGTCCAGAGAGGACAGCTTCTCACCTGGCGCCGGAATCGAGCGCACCACCTCCCAGTCGGCCGGTAGCGGCGGCAGCTTCCTCAGGTCCTCGAATAGCCCGTGTTTCACCAGCGCGCGGAACACGACGAACGAGTGGTCGCCCCACCCCCCGTTGGGCCGCTGTCCACGCAGGATCATCGGGATCTGCCTCACAACCAGGTCCCCGGCCTCTGGCGAATCGATCTGCCCGGCCGCGTCCGTGAAGCCCCAGGGATCGTTGTAGGCATTGCACCCCGCCGCATTCAACCCCTCCGTCACCTTCCGCAGCCCATCTTTCACCGCACCGGTCACATCGCCGAACTCGCGGCCTGCCCAGAGCGCACTCCAGAACACCGACGGCGTCCACGGACACCCCTCCCAGGGGTCGTTCCACATCTCCTGGTGCGCGGGATACCAGTCCAGCGAGAACCGCACCTCCTCCACGTCGCCTCTACCCAGCAGGCAGAGCGAGTGGAGCGCATAGATCGACATCGCGCCGTCCCGTTCAATCCACTCGTTGGCGTTCTTCCCCGCTCGTTTCTGCGACAGGATCGCCTCCGCCGCGCTGGCCACCTCCGGCCGGTCGTGCGCACAGCCGAGCCTGAGGGCCTGCAGCAGCTGCGACCCCGTCTCCTTGGACGTGTCCCCCAGACTGCCATCGAGCTTCTGCTCGGCAAAGGTCTTCTCGATCTCCTCCGACAGCAGCGCCCGGTCCTCCTCTCTGGGCCTGTCGAATACGAAGGTGCGGATCAGGGCGCCCTGGAGTCCCTCGTCCTTCTCCACGAATGCCATCGGGTCGTACCGGAATCCATACTCGCTCACATTGCCCATGGCGGGCTCCTTGCAGTCTGTCGCGTTCGTTGAGACGAACACGAGTGCAGCAACGATCAACGGCCCTATCCGCCACCCCGTTGCGTTCTGGTCTCTGTGGTTTGATCCCATGGGCCCGGACCCGTCCCGTGCCGTCGGTCTAGTACCGTCTCAACCTGACATCCACGGGCACACCCCATTTCCCTCTGTGCTACTAACCTCAATCCGACGAAATCGGGGGGTGCGAGTGGCGCGAAGCGCCTGGGTACCCAGGTTCCGCCTCGGACCCAGGCCTGGATCTTTCATGCCTCCCTTTGTGAGCCAACGCCCGGGCCTTCCTCCACCTGGATATGCCCTTCTTTCGTGTTTTTCGTGTCTTTCGTGGTGACCGGGTTCTGTCGAGTCAAGGCTAACGTTTGGGATGCAGACTTCTGTTTGCCCTTTCCGAGAGTTCACTCAACAACTGGCTGCGTATCAGGGGATTAGGTTCCCTTCTTCGCACGAGGTATCTCCCCCTGGAACTCCCTGTGCGCACGCGCAAGACCCTTAACGATGTCCATCGCCCGATCCATCTGGCACAGCAGAGACCAGGGGTGGGTCGGGAGGGGAGCTCCCGCGTCTGGCACAAGCTTTCCCTTCCGTGTCAACTACCGGGGCAAGCAGGCCTCCACACCTCGATGTGTCCACCAGAAGGTCTTTCGCGGGAGCGCTATTGCACATCCGATCACATCTCACAACGCGCAGACCGATGCGTTGTCCAGCACCCTCCCGCGTGTGGCACAAGCAACGGAGCCCCGGTCTGGACACGGGGACGGGTAGGCGGACCCAACCATGGTGCGTCCCCCGCGAGGTCTTCGCGGGAGGAAAGCCCGCCGCGGCGCTTGAGCGGCCGCGATTTTCTTTCCCCGGTTTCTACTATGTTGAAAGTCAAGGACAAACTGCGAACGGTTGGCCCCAGATGCCTTGGTAACCCTACCAATCTACTATTCGTAGTCGCCGGTGTTGGGCGCTAACATTCCACTGATCCGGAGCGGTTAGAATGGCC
>JASLMQ010000591.1 GCA_030746455.1 Candidatus Latescibacterota bacterium | reverse complement strand
AAGTCGAGCAGGGGGGAGCTGGAAAGCGACCTGTAGTCGAGTGGCCTCCTTGGTCGGAGGTCTGGGATTGACAGGCTGAGCTGGCCCGGGGGCACGTTCGCCCGGACGTTGTAGTCGTGAACGCGTCCGCCTGTCACTTCGAAAAGGTCGATCAAAATGGGACTGCCGTCATCCTTCTTTATGAGGGTAAGGGCACGGCGAAGCACGGCGCCGCCTCCCAGGGGTGAGGCCATATCCACAAACCGGCAACGCCCAGTTCCCACGAAACCGAGAAGGCTGCTGGGCCCGGAGGGAACCGAATTCGAGCCATCGACCACGACGGTCTGGTGGCTTGCCGTCGCCTTGACCCACTGGTTCGCCGGATGATTGCTGATGTAGCCCAGGTCGGGGAAGACGTCCCAATCACCGATGTGGAGCTGCACGGTCAGAGCCCCCGCGTGTCGGTGGACGCGACCTCCATCCTCACCGAGGACGTACATCTGGACGCGCTTGGGACCCGAGCCGTATCCCACGCAGGCCAGGCGACGACCCTCGTAGAAACGATTCAGTGCCACCGCCGCAGGTCGACGAATGGCCCGGCCTCCCAGCTTCGTATTCAGGATGGCGAAGTCCGATGGAGGGTCTCCGGGATCGGGGATGGATACCCCGTAGCGAGTCGACGCGATGTCGACCGTGCGACGCGGGATCCACATGTTCGCGTGGCAGTCGTCGATGGGAGGCTGATTCCCCGGGGGCGTGGCAATCGCGCCAAGCGTGTCCAGCGCGGCCCGGTAGCGGTCTCCCCCGGGAAGTGTATCGACTTCTGGAAGCATCTCCGGGATCATCCACAATCCCTCCCGGATGGTAGCCTGGCCGTAGCCGGGGGTCTCGATCGGCGATCCGTCCGGGTGGAACTGCGCCTCGAGGATCGCTCTGAAGCCCTTGAGGCCCGCATCGACCTCTGTCTTGACGTTGTAGACCCGCCCGAAGGCCACCCGTGCCGCCCGAACCGCCCCGGACTTGTTGGTGATGGGGGTGTAGGCGCGGACATCCAGGTAGAGCTCGAGCAGGAAATCCTGCTCGAGCCGGCGTCGGACAGCGGGCGCGATGGCCCGCTTGACCTGGTCGTAGCCCAGGAACAGGGAGAGGAACGTGCTGCCCGTGGAGAACTGCTCCCGGGCGATTCGGCTGCAGCCCCAGAGACCGGTAGCGACCTTCGTCAGATGCGTGGTGGTGCGGTCCTGCCCGTATCCGTACCGACCATCGTAGGCCGGGAGGCACGCGTTGCGCTTGAGGACGGTGGGGAGCTCCTCGGCGTGGTCCACGGCGTATCCGGGATCGGCATCGATGATATCCTGGAAGTAGCTCTGGAGGAGGTAGCCGGGATAGACTTCGGCCATCCGAAGCAGGATGCGTTCCACGGTCCTCGCGTAGACTTCCCGTCCTGTCAGCGAATAGGCCAGGCCCAAGGGTTCCACCTGACTCAACGCCCAACCGATCTTGTGGGTGCGGATGTTGCCTGAGAACGATTCGTGAATGGGCTGACCCACAAAGCGCTTTGCAGCCTCTCCAAGGCGCCAGTCGGCGCTTTCCCGTTCGGCCTTCAGAATGTGGAAGGTGTATTGCTTGCCGGTCCGCGGAAGAGACAGCACGCCGTCCTCTGGATAGCCGGCGTTGGGGAATGCCATTCCGCAGTGGGGACAGGATATGCGGTCCGGGTCGCGCCAGTCCCACCGCCAGCTGATGCGCTCAGGGGATTTGCTGGGATAGCAGTTCGGGCAGAAGTTTCCGCTGCTGTTCCAGGGCCCCACATCCGGGATGAAGGATTGGTAGAAGCCGTCAGGCGTGCAGGCGGCAGCGTCCGCTCTCTCGAGGATGCCGTCGATCCACTTCCTCGCGGCGGCATTCCGCCTGGCATTGGCCTTCGCCATTACGATCTGTTCGTTGCGCACCAGAAGTCTGGGTTCCACCGCGCCCTTACCGGCGTAGCGACGCTTCCATCGCTCACGCCTCTGTCGGCACCGGGCCTCCTCCGCCGTCGGATAGGGAACAACGGGGCCGCCTTCATCCAGACCGACCCATTTCCTGAACACGGCCATCTCCCGCCGGGTCAGCCGGTTGACAGGTTTATCTGGTAGGGGGATTTCCATCGATGGTCCTCCCTGGAGCATACAGGCCGATCGCATGTGAGGGTGTCCGGCGCCGGAGTCTGGCGCCCCAGGCAAAACGTGCCGGGCACACGGTGCCAAACAAAACGGCCCCGGAGTTCTCGCCGGGGCCGTTCGTCCTGACTAGAAGGTTTGTTGGTCGACCACGAGACCACGCTATGCGGCACCAGGTTCAGCCGTAGAGTGCGACTACCGGCCGGCCTTCATCGTCTGGTAGAGGCGCTTCTGCTCCGGGGTGAGGATGGCCATCACCTCTTTGTCGTAGGCGTTCCTCATCCGCAGAGCGCGCTTGGTCATTTCCTCCTTGCTCAGTCTGAGGGTCTTACCCTCCGCGGTGACCTTATTGGAAAGCTCGCGGTACTTCTTCTGGATCTTCTCCAGGGCAGCCCGCTGCCTTGGGGTCATGTTCAACCTGTCCGCGACGCCCAGGGGCTTCGAAGGCTCTCGGGACGCGGTGGTGACCGATCTCTCGGCCGCCTTGCCCAAGCTTTGCTCGGATTCGGTCGAAGCCGTGGGGGCCGTATTGCCGCATCCGTGGATCGCGAGACCGACAGAGAGAAGCAACACAAGCAGAACCGGAGTCTTCATCGGTACGTTCCTCGATCTGAGAGTTGGAGAGATCTCGTGCAACCGTACCTGAGATACCCACAATTGAAATGTACAACCAGACGCCGTTCGGGTCAACAGGAACACGCCGCAGCTGCCCCCGCCTCCTGTGGCGTCTATCCGAACTCGTGGGCGGCCACCAGCATGGCCTCCACGTTCTCCACCGGCACGGTCTGCTGGATGTTGTGCACTTGAGTGAAGACATATCCCCCATTGCCCGACGCGAAAATCGAGAGGTTCTCCCTCACGTGTTCCCTGATCTCCTCGGGCGTCCCATTGGGCAGGACGTGCTGGGTGTCGCAGCCGCCACCCCAGAAGACGACCTGGCCACCGAACTCCTCCATCAGCTTGTGGGGCTCCATGTTCGCAGCCGAGATCTGCACCGGATTCAGGATGTCGATCCCCGCGTCGATCCACTCCTGGATATAGCCGTAGATAGAGCCGCAGGAATGGAGGTAGGTCTTCCAGGAGGTGTTCGCGTGCACCCAGTCGCACAGCCGTTTGTAGTGGGGGGCGACCATTTCCGCAAAGAGGTCAGGTGACAGGAATTCGCCCCTTTGCGTGCCGGCATCGTCGGATCCCACGCCCCATGCGAAGCATCGATCTCCCACGGTCTCGTGGTAGAGCTGGGTTTGGGCGATGACGGCGTCTACGGCGCGGCCCATCATCTCGTTGGCGGTCTCCTTCTCGGTCATCAGCATCAGGAGCCACTGGTCGAGAGAGCCCTGGGTGATGTTGGCGGCCAGCAGGTGACTGAGGCCGACAACGGACAGCGATGCGGCCCATCCGAGTATCGCCTTGTCGGTATTGTCGTGGAGCCAGCGGGCGTGCGATGCCATGGCCTCGAGCTGCTCGTCCGGCACCGTCATGCTCGGCCGGAAGGCGTCGGGATCGATGCGAGTCGACGCCATCGTGGGGGCGGTGAAGTCGAAGTAGTAGCCGTCCTTTGGCATCCGCGCGTAGATCTCGCCCTCCGGCCGCCGCAGGGCCCAGCTTCCATCGGCCTCCTCGTCGATGGCGGTGCCGGGCTGAAAGTAGACCTCCAGGCCGCAGAAGAGGCGCCTGGCCGCGCCTTCGTCCGCCGGCTGGCGCACCCAGGCTGCGTCGTTGGCGTCAAGCGGGACGATATCTCCGTGGATCCGGTCCAGCACGTCGAGCTCAACTTCGGCCAGGATCTGCATGGTGTCGTGGATCTTGGTCGGCGTATGGATGTCCAGGCGCTTCTTCAAGCTGTCGTAGACCACGGCGTTGATTCCGCTGGCGCGTATGGCCCCCAGATCAATCGGGACTCGATCGGGCTTCTCGTGGTTGACCGCGCGAAGCACCCGCTCTCGTGACGTCATAGGACTCACCCTCCTTCGATCGGTGCACCTGCGATGGCGATCGTGTAGCTCGCCGGGCAGATGCCTCACACCAGCCGCTCCAGCTGCCGTACCGTTTCATCGATGAGAACGCCGCCCGCATCTCTGTCGTACCTGGCGGCAACGACCTCGTAGTCGCCCTCGTTGTAGGTCTCGGCTGTGGGCAGATACCCGCCTGAGCGCCCGTTCGCCACGCCGACGATGAGCGTCTTCCGGAATGGCGACCGCTTCTTGGCCTCCAGTCCGATCTCGACGAAGACCTCGCCCGGGAACGAGGCAAGCACCCCGTCCCCCAGACGGATGGACTGTAGCTCGACCGAAAGGGCGTCTTCCCAGTCCTCCGAGTCGAACTGCTTCGCGCGGTCGGCAAGCATCCCCGCGAAGAAGAGGTCCACCTCGGCCTGATGTACCTGGACGTAGGAGGCCGTCTCGTCCGACTGGACCTGTCCCAGCGCCTTCTCGGACGACCGAACCTTCTCGTCGGCCTCCTCGACGGAAACCGGAAACGTCGCGCGGCAGGGCAGATCGACCCGCTTTGACAGCGATCGAACCGGAATGCAGGCCTCAGTGCGGATGTCAGGGAGGGCATCCAGAACGGCGCGGCCCAGGCGCGAGCCGATCTTCTCCGCGAAGGGGAAGTTCCGGATCGGGATCGGCGCACCGACTGCGGAGAGGCCCGAGCTGTAGCCCGGATTGATATCGCCCTCCGCACCATTGAGGTAGGCGACGACCGCGTTCTCGTCGATGCCCTGGGTGACGGTCCGGATGGCGTAGTGAGGGAAGTCCTCCGAGATCAGGAGGCTGTCGGGCCCCATGGTGGTGGCGTGACACGCGTAGGCGAAGAACACGCCGAGGATTCGGCCCGCATCGTCCTCGACCTTGATGATCCCCACCTCTGGGTCGACCGGGAGACCGCCGTATTCGAGCCGTCGGCGATTCCGTCCCACGTCGTCGACCTGTGCCAGCCCGATTCCCATTCGTCCCGGACGGCGTGCCTCCCAGGCCTCGGCCAGGCACTCGATGCAACGCCGCTCGAGGAAGGGCTCGTAGTCTCCTTCGATCGTCGGGCCGGAGTGGGTGTGCGTGGCTGCGATCAGGATGCGGGATCCATCCAGACCGGTCTGCTGTGCGGTGGCAGCGCGTATGCGGTCCACGAGCTCCTGGCCGAGACTGATCACCGACGCCGCCAGGATGCCCACGGCCTCCTCTGGGCCCTCCACCACGAGGGCACGGACGTGCAGGTCATCGTGTACGCCGCCGGCCACGCCCTTCCGGGCCGCGAATCCCGACATCGAGACGCCCAGGTCAGGGGTGATGACGCGTTCCGCCACCCCGACATGGACCGCGGTCCCTTCGTCTGTGTCGTTTGACATTGATGGTCTCCAACTGCTCAGGTTGCGGCGGATCTATGAACCTGCAGAAATCCTGAGGTGAGCCTCCATCGTGGACCGCAGCCGCGCCTCCGGCTCCGAATCACCGAGCTCGATCTCGTACATGGCCACCCCTCGATAGCCCGAGCGACGGATCAGTCCCCACACGTCGGCCCAATCGACCGTCCCCTCGCCGGGCACGAGGTGGGAGTCGGACTCGCCGGCGTTATCGTTCAGATGCAGGCTGATCAGGTGTGCGCCGACGTGCCGGTCGATCTCCGCGAGATCCCCGTCGATGTTCGCGTGACCCGTGTCGAGCACGAAGCCGAATCCTGCCGGCGATAGGGTCTCGAGCCGATCCAGGATGTGCACCGACCGGGTCGATGCCGCGCTCGGGAATCCGGCGTTCTCGAAGGCCAGTTGGGCCGGACATCCCTCGGCGGCGGCTGTGAGCTCATCAAGGGCGTCGGATATCCTTGCTTCTGATCCCTCCGGATCCTGATCGAAGGGAGCAATCAGCAGGGCATGCGACGGAATCGCCCTGGCGCCGAGGGTACCAGACTGGTCGATACAGGCCTTGAGGACGTCGATCTGTTGCCGGCGTTCCCGTCCATCGGGAGAGGCGATGCTTCCCAGATCCGGGGAGTGGATCGACCAGATCAAGAGCCCCAGGTCGTCCGCCACGCGACGGAGTTCGTTCACGG
>JASLMQ010000590.1 GCA_030746455.1 Candidatus Latescibacterota bacterium | reverse complement strand
GTAGCCGACGGCCTCCAGCCTCGCCACGATCCATTCCAATCTGCCATACCCCAACCCGGTATGCAGTACCTCCACCAGCCCTCGCCGTGACCGTATCGCCTGCCGAAGGTCTGTCCCAGGGAACCGTAGTCATAGAGGCCGTCTTCGAGCAGCTCCGTGTCCTTCGCGTGGACATGTCGGACCCGGTCGCCAAACTCCATCAGCAGCCGTCTGTGATCGACCCCGATGCGGATGAAGTGCGACGGGTCGTAGCAGATGCCCATGTGGGGCGAATCCACCACCTCGAAGATCGCCCGGAGTGTCTCCGGCGTGCAACCCAGGTTGGCGTAGCCCGGCGAAGAGCCCGGATACGGCTCGACCGCGACGTGCACACCCTCCTTCTCCGCGAAGGCGACGATGCCGGGATAGACCTTCTTGAAGACCTCGAAGCTCTCGGCACGGGGTTGCAGCGGATCGTCCGGGGAAAGACAGACGAAGACGACCCCCGACCCGTGCGTGGCCGCGGCCCGTATCCGCCGCTTCATGGCAGAAACCGCACCACGGCGAACCTTCGCAACCTTGCTGAGGAGGGCCCCCCCCACCCCCCAGTCCACTGAGCCGACGCCGATCCCGGCCCGGTCACACGCCTTCCGGATTTTCGCGTCCACCTCGAGCAGATCCACGGAGCCGAACCCGTTCGCGCTTGCCCATTCGATCACGCCTTCGAGCCCGAGGTCGCGTCCCATCCCCGGAATCCGCATCCCTACGTGCATGGTGTTCTCCCTGTTCTGGTTGTACTCCAAGCGTAATGGTCACCCCGAGTCCAGCCCCGAAGCCTGCCCCGGGTGTGGTGGCGCGGTCCTGCCGGCGCCGGCCATGAGTAAATGGCCTACGGCCGGGGTTGTCAAGCACAAACGGCAACCCGCACTGGCCACATTTCGGTTGACTTGGGACAAGGCGAAGCCTAACATAGGCGCCGAATCGGCCATCCTCGCGGCGTAGGGATCAAACCGCCCCGATGGAATGGGCCGCTGAGGGGATTTCGGTAATGCCGAGCGAGACACCACCTACCCGGCCCTCCACCGCCGGTCGCGATGCCCGGACAGGCTTCCTGCAGGCTCACCGGGCGCTGATGGAGGGCCTGGATCCGGCGGGCCCTCCCCACGCCCACATGGTTCTCAAGGCAGTCCAAGGGATCGGCGAGATCGGTGGGAATCTCGGCATCCTGGACGCCTCCTTCAACCCGATGACGCGTGCACATGAGCGGATGATCGAGGAGGCCACAAGCCTCCTGGGCCTCGATGAGGTCCTGTTGCTTCTCTCCTCGGCGAACGTGGACAAGGCGGTCTTCGGAGCCGACCTGGGCCAGCGCCTGGCCATGCTGATGGCCTACGCCGAGGAGATCACCGCCACCTCGGTTGCGGGCTGCAGCCATGCCAGGTTCGTGGACAAGTCCGAGGCCCTGGGACCCCTCTATCCCGCGGAGACGCGTCTCACCTTCATCATCGGTTCGGACACGCTGGTGCGTCTGTTCGACCCGAAGTACTACACGGATATGCCTCTCGAGCTGGACCGGCTGTTCTTTCGGGCCGGATTCGTGGTCGCAGGCCGCGGCAATGCGGGCATCTCGGAAATGCAGGTGCTGGTGGACCGTGAGGCCAGCCACAGCCAGGCACAGAAGATCCGGTTGATCTCCCTGGACGCGGCCAGCGCCGCCATGTCATCGACAAAGGTGAGGGAAAGGCGCGCCCGCGGCCAACCCATTTCCGGCCTCGTACCGGACGCGGTCGAGCGTGCGATCGAAACGATGAATCTCTACCGCGGTTGAGTGGCACGGGTGCGGCGCCCCCCGCTACGCTCGACGGCATCGATCTGGAGGATATGATGAACGGCGCGGAGCTCTTCGTAGACGAACTCAAGCAGCGGGGCGTCACCTCGGTGGCCGTCCTCTGCGGGCACGGTCTGGATCCCTTCAGCGACGCGTGCCTGGAGGCGGGGATGCGGCTGGTGGATGTACGGAACGAGCAATCGGCGGGCTACATGGCCGAGGCCATGGGACGGCTCACGCGCCGGGTTGGCGTCTGCGCTGCCAGCAGCGGCGTGGCCCACGCCAATGCCCTGACCGGGCTCCTCAACGCCAAGTTCGATGGCGCGCCGGTGCTGCTGGTGACCGGGAGCGGCTCGACCGAAACGATGGGGCTGGGCCACTTCCAGGACGTGGACCAGGTCGCCATGGCTGAACCCATCTGCAAGTTCGCCAGGATCGTGGATCGGCCCGAGCGAATCCCCCAGCTGGTTCACCAGGCCTTCACCACGGCCCTGTCGGGTCGCCCCGGGCCGGTGCACCTCACACTCCCGCTCAACGTCCAGACCGCAGAGGTGGATCCGGGCTGTGGCGGCCGCGCTCCCCGGTCTCAACTGTCGACGGTCTTGCCGAGCGCCGCGGCTCCCGGCCAGGTTGCCCAGGCCGTCGACCTGCTCTCGAAGGCCGAGCGTCCGCTTCTCATCGCTGGCAGCGGGGTCTATTACGCCGCGGCGGAAGAAGCCCTCGCCGATTTCGCATCCAGCCATACGATCCCCATCGTCGTTCCCATATGGGACCGGGGCGCCATCCCCCTCGCCCTCAACGCCTTCATGGGCGTCATCGGCGCCGCCACCGGGGGGCCGAGCCTGCTTCCCGACGCCGACCTCATCATCGTGGCCGGAGCTGCCTGCGACTATCGCGTGGGATACCTGAAGCCGCCGGCGATCCGTGAGGATGCCCTCATCATCCGCATCGACAGCGACCCGGATCGACTGGCCCAGGGCGTGGATGCCCATCTCCTCATCCCCGGAGACCCCTGCACGGTCCTCGGTCAGTTGAGCGAAAACACCACCGCCCCCCCGGCCAGGTCGTGGTTTCAGGAGGCGGCCCGACGTCGGGATGCCTTCCGGGAAGGGATCCTGGTGGCAAGGCCCTCCGATGCACCGACTCATCCTCTCGATATCGTGAACGCCGTCAAGTCCGTTCTCACCGATGACACCGTGGTCCTGATCGACGGAGGCAACATCGGCCAGTGGGCGCACCACGTGGTCTGCGAACGCTACCCGGGTCACTGGCTCACCTGCGGCGCCAGCGCTGTTGTCGGCTACGGGCTTCCCGCGGCCATGGCCGCGCGACTGGTCTACCCGGACCGGCCTATCGTCCTGATCTCGGGCGACGGATCCCTCACCTTCACAGTGGCCGAACTCGAGTGCGCGGCACGACAGAAACTGGGATTCGTCGTCCTCCTGGCCGACGACCAGGCGTGGGGAATCGCGCTGTCCGGCCATCTTCAGAGGTTCGGCCGCTCCCTCGCCGGTGAACTCGGGCCCATACGGTTCGACCAGATGGCCGAGTCTTTCGGAGCACGGGGATTGAGGGTCGAGAGCCCCGGCGGCATAGAGCCCGCCCTCCGGGAGGGCCTGGTCATCACCGACAGGCCGACCCTCCTCCACGTCCCTGTGGTCCGCAGCGACCCGTCAGGGCAATCCTGAGATACGCTGGCACCGGCATCGCTTGCCACCGGTCTGTCTTTTGCTTAAGGTTGGGTGGAGAGTCGGCCAGTTCGCTTCCCCGGAGACCCAGAGGCCACCATCTGGGCCCAACCCCTTACGCGGAGTGGAAACAGCGTGCCGGTCCCGCTGAAAATTGAGAGCTACGCGCCGGTCCTCAAGATGCTCGGGGAGCGGGAGGAAGTCGGCGCGGGGACGGTCGTGTGGATCGCCCTGGTCCTGCTGGCGATCTTACTTCTGCTGGTCGACGCCTATCATCTGCGTCGCCGCAGACGACGTCACGATGCCGTAGCCCGGAGCTTCGATCAGCTGGAGAAATATGCCGCCGAGAAGGACCTGAACTACCTCGAGCAGGTTGCCCTCGAGCGGATGGCCCAAAGCGCCAGCATACCGAATCCAGCACAGCTGGTTTCCTCCGTGGATGCCTTCGACCAGGCCGCCGCGGCCTGGATGGTCCAGGTCATGCGAATGCCCTGGCTGGAGATGGAGGAGCAGGTGGCGCGCCTGTCCGCCATTCGCGAGAAGCTCGACTTCCGCTATCTGCCCTCCACCCGCAGTCCCTCGACCACCCGCGAGCTCCCCGTCGGGCAGAAGCTCTACATCCTGGCCACGCGCCAGGATGGCACGTTGCTTCTGAACGCGCCTGTCGTGGATCTGGACGATCTAGCCTGGACTATTCATGAACTTGGCGCTGAGGCGCCCGTTTAGTGTGAGATGTGCCAAGCCGAGCGCGGCGTGCAGCACGATGGTCAGCAGAAGCGTGAGGCCTGAGCGATGGGCGGCCAATCATAGTGTCTGAGACAC
>JASLMQ010000589.1 GCA_030746455.1 Candidatus Latescibacterota bacterium | reverse complement strand
CCTATGTTTGGACAAGGGAATTCCTTTCACGTGATGGGTGAAAATCTCTTTCATCTCTCAGGCTTATGATAAGCCTTTATCCATCACGCGTACAGAGGAATTCCCTTCTTTTCTGCCCCTAGGAATCGCTCAACTTAGGTCAGAATAGTCCCCAGCCATGAGCTTGGCAAGGCTGCGTGGTACCTGGGTGTTGAAGTACATGGACACGAACAACCAGGTCGAAAGCCGGTCCCCGTTGAGGACGAAGGCCACTTCCTCTCCGGTGTTCGGGTTCTTCACCGGAATCGTGACCGGTTCGGCATTGAGCCTCTCCACATACGCGAAGAATCGATCCTCCAGGTCCGGGTACGCCGCCCGGCAGGCAGAATCTGCATCACAACTTCTGAACGTCTGCTCAAGTGATTCCGAGGCATTTCGCACCATGTCTCGGAAGAAGGGGGTTCCGATCGGTACCGCCGCGTTCAGGATGACCGACCGCACACGTTCCGGGTAGTCTCGCATCACGTGCTGAGCCACGATCGTGCCGGCGGAGGCGCCAAAGATGTTGAAACGATCATAGCCCAAAGCCGTCATCACCAGGTCGATATCCGCCGCTGTTTCCACGTTGTTGTACGCAGACAGGTCGATCCCAGCCTCGACGAATCGATTGTGCGAAGCGCGCATGGCGGCCAACAGAATCCGATCCGCCTCCTCGCCCTTCACATCCCGGTCGAGCATCCCGAGCTGCGCATCGAACACCTCTTCGCAGACGAGGGACGGCTTCGAATGGCGCAGCCCGCGCAGCTCGATGACCACCACATCGCGCTCGGCGAGGAAGGCCTTGCCCGGCGGACCGGCCATCAGCGGGACGAACAGATCCAGGTTGGAGTCTCCCGGGCCGCCCGTGTTGAGAACGAGGGGATCCGGCTTCGGATCATCGCTGGCGCTTCTGAAACGGGCGATGGCCAGCTGAATCACAGGGCCCTCAGGTCTTGCGTGTCGCTCAGGAACGGCGATGTACCCGAATTCGAGACGATCGCCAAGATCACTGCCCTTCGGCAGATCCACCGGACAGATCGCGGGCTGGAACTTGCCGATATCGAGCTTCTGATCCGCCACGCAGTCTCGCGGTGCAGAGAGGCTGACGATGGCGGTACACAAGAGCGGTACCACGAATCCCTTCACTCTGCCCTCCTTCCTCGATCCTATCTACAGCGACACACTGCGTTGCTCTCTTGTCGATACCGAGATGGCCTCGGCGATCTTCAGATCCACGAGGGCGTCACCAGGTGGGTTCCGGCCCTCTCCCCGGCTGTCCAATGCATCGAGAAACGTCTCCGCCTGTCGGACGAACGGCGACGGCTCGTCCTTGAAGGAACGGACTTCCGTGTCCGAACCCCGATACACCGTGATCGAGACCAGACCGGGATCGTCCTGCGCATTGGTTCGAACTCCGCCGTTCGTGCAGAGGAACCGGGTCTCGGCGCTGTCCATCGAATCGGGCCCGGCGTAGCTGGCCGTTGCCGAGATGAACGATCCGCCCTCGATCTGGATCAGGGTCGCACAAGTCTCCTCCAGCACCCGACCCGGCGCCGTCTCGACCTTCTGATTCGCCATGGCCGACACAGCGGTGGGCGTTCCCATGATCCAGCGGATGGCGTTCAGGTAGCAGTAGCTCATGTGGGTCAGAGGCATCCCACCGCTGGCGTCTTGATCGTAGTACCAAGCCTGCGGATCGGCGTTCCACAGCGCCATGCCCACCGCCATCACCGGCTCGCCCAGGGCGCGGTCACCAACAATTCGATGGATCTCCTCCCATGCCGGATCGTATCGGCGCTGGTAGCCGGCCTCAACGACCCGGCTCTGTCGCGCGGCCAGCTCCACAAACCTCTCACCATTGCCGACGCTCGACGCGAGACTGCCGCCGATAAGCAGGTCGAAACCGGCCTCGAGCGCCCACAGGGAGATCTCGTCCTGGACCTTGTGCGGCGTTTCGATCAGGATGGCATCCGGCTGGGCATCCTCCAGTCGACGGTAGTCGTCATAGTAGGAATCACACCCAAGCTCAGACGCACAGGCCTGCGCCGTCTCGGTGTGTCTGGCCGCCACCGCACAGATCTCGGCCTGCCCGGTCTCGAGAAACGCCTTGCCCCGTGACCGTGCCATGTTTCCTGCCCCCGCAACTGCGATTCGCTTCATCGCCATCGTGACTCCTCCTCCGGCTCGACCACGAATATGTCCGCACGCCGGCCAAGGACACGGACGTCTCTCAACTGCTCGCGCACCCACCAGCCGCCGGCGGAATCAAGTGCCCTCTTGAAAGGTCCGAACTCGCTCGTGAGGAAGACGGCGCGGCCTCTCGGCTTCAGGATTCGACGACCTTCCCTCAGCACACCGGTATAGAGCGGCTCCAGCTCATCCTTCGATCCCACCTGGCGTCCCCAGGGCAGGTTGCACACGATCCTGTCCGCCGAACCGGAGCGCACGGGTAAAGCCGTGGCATCCCATTGGCAGATCCCCCGCGGCCGGTGCCTCCTCCCGAAGTTCTCAACCGCGCCCCGGACCGCCTCCTCACCGATGTCGCCTCCCAGAACGGCCCCGTACCTCCCCGCAAGCGCCCGCTCGATCAGCACCGTACCCACACCGCAGGTGGGGTCCACCACCACATCGCCGGCATCCACCCCGGCCAGCAACACCATCGCCCGCGCCACCGTAGGACGCAGCGATGCGGGCATGTTGGCGACCTTGTAGCCCCTGTGACGCATTGTCCTGTCGGTCAGTCTCAACCCGACCAGCGCCGTCCGTTCCGCCTGCTGAACCCAGAATTCTAGTCGGGCATCGTCGTCCACCCGCCTCCACTTCTTGAAGCACCCACCGATTCCCCGCTCGACCGCCTTCTGCATCTCACCGCGCCGGTAATGCCGCCATTCCGCATCGGAGGCCTGAACCACAGCCCTGAAGGTGGTTCGTCCCTTCGCAGAGGGTCTTTGGGTGTGATGAAGCGCCCGAGTCACGCCACCCGACTCGGCGACCTGCTCGAGCGCCCTCAGATCATCCTTCTTCCCCGTCAGGGGAACGACACCAAGGGTGTAGAAGAGATCCTCCACCGTGCCCAGGCCATAGAGATCTCGGACCTGTCCGCTGAAGCTGAGCCGCGTGACGTCGGAGTCGCGCACGCGATGTCTCTCGATCACCGATGCGTCGGACCCGAACGTGGCCGAGAGCTCCCGGATCGTGACCTCACCGAGGCCCCTGAACGTCGTGGTGTGTATTGGGATGGAGCTCATGCCCGATACACCTCTCGGATCGAACGTGCCCGGCTTCCTTACACAGCCACCATGAACTGCTCTGTGACTGCCGGGAACCCGTTCCTACTCGCTCCTGAGGGTCTCCGCCGGATTCACCAGCCCGACCCGGGCTGCCTGAGTGCCCACAACCGCGAGGAACAGCACGCCAACCGTCGCTCCGGCCGCCAGGAATGCGGTGGCGGGAAGGGGGATCCGGTAGGCGAACTCCTGAAGCCATGCCTGCAGGACGCTGTAGGCAACAGGCCAGGCGACCAGGTTCGCGACGACCACGAGCCACACGTGGCCTCTCCAGAAGTGCGCAACGATGCCCGACACGGTGGCGCCAAGCACCTTCCTCACCCCGATCTCCCTGCGCCTCTGCTCGGTCTCGTACATGGCCATGCCAAAGACCCCCATGCCGGCCAGGAGCACGGCCGTCCACGACAGCAACGCGTACGCCCGGCTTTGCGCCCGCTCGCGCCAGAGGTTCCAGCCCCACATCTGATCCACGAACTTGAGCTGAAGTGGCTGCGAGAAGAACTCGCGCCAGGTCTGGTCCACGGCAGCCAGCGTCTCGTCGACACGATCAGGCCGGATGCGGATGCCAAGCGCGATCCGAGACCAGTTCATCATCACCAGCGGCGGAATTGCGTCACGGAACGAGCTGTAATGGAAGTCCTTGACCACCCCGATTACGGTTCCTCGTCTATTCCCAGCGCGAAGTCTCTTGCCGATTGCTCCCTCCGGACCGAACTCGCCCCATCCCAGGCGCTGCACGGCCGTCTCATTCAGAACGAACTCTGCGGAGTTCTTCCTCACGAAATCAGGCCCTACATTGCGCCCCGCGATGAGATCGATTCCATAGGTCTCGAGGAAGTCCGGATCCACGCCCAGGATCTGCATGTGGAATT
>JASLMQ010000588.1 GCA_030746455.1 Candidatus Latescibacterota bacterium | reverse complement strand
TGAACCGCAGGAAGAAGGCACCCGAGTTCGGTTCGGGCGTGGGGATGTGGACGGAAACCAGGAATTCGCCCTCTCCGAGGACCGTCTGGCCCGGCCCGGTACAGAATGACTCGACGGGAACTTCCCTTCTGCCGTCGGGGCCGGCGATCTGCGCCCTGGCGCCAAGCACGATGAGCGTGGGCACGGTGTCGGCCGCTGGAGAGGCGTTGCACAGGTTCCCGCCGACGGAGGCCCGTCCCTGGATCTGGATGGATCCGATCAGCGAGGTTGAATCGACGAGGGCCGGGAAGGTCTCGCGCACGGACGGATCCTCGTAGATCCGGCAGCACGGAACCCCTGCCCCGAGCTGGAGACCCGATGCAGGATCGAAGGCCAGTTCATTGATCTCGGGTATGCCCTTGATATCCACCAGGACCCGGGGACGCTCGTGCCCATCCCTCATGCGGGTCAGGATATCGGTGCCCCCGGCCAGGAGCCTGGCATCGCCCGGGGCCTCCGTGAGGATCGAGATGGTCTCGTCCACGGTTCGGGGCGCTGTATACTCGAATGCGTGCAAGGCGTTTCCTCCAGATGGGTACGGTTGCAGGCGGCTGATTGAGCGGGTAAGTCTACCCGGTCCCGAGGGCCCTGTCAAGGCGTTAGGGGGCCCAAATCGGCGCCGGGAGAACTTACACTCGCAGACCGACCCGGGTGTGCGCCCTCAGCGGAGCGAGCGGGCGAGCAGCACGGTGTAGCCATCTCGCTCTTCGAGGGTCTCCGCCTCGTCCAAGCACCGCTTCATCCACCAGCTGTAGAGGTTCGGCCGCATGGTCACCACCTGGAAACGTCCACCGGGCGCGAGGTGCGCCGCAGCGCCGGTGACGAAGACCTCCGCTGCCCGCTTGCCCTCGTGGGTCGGCGGATTGGACAGAATCAGGTCGAAGGCCTCCTCGCGGACCGCCTCGAACCCATCGCTCAGGGCGGCCCGGGCGTTCGAAATGCCGTTCAGCTGGATATTCGCCTCCGCGGACCGGACGGCGCGGAGATCGACATCGACCATGGCGACTTCCCCGTCCGATGCCTGTCGGGCCGCCACGATGCCGATCGCACCGTAACCGGATCCCAGGTCCAGCACCCGGTCACACGGTCGGACCGAGGGGGTCTCGAGCAGCAAGCGGGTGCCCGGGTCGAGCCCGTCTCGCGAGAAGACCCCGGCCCGGGCCCGGAACCGATATGGAGACCCCGGGACGCCGGACACGTCGAACGCATAGCCCGTGTCAACGGGATCTGCGCCAGGTTTGTCCCCGGTCTTCTCGGCAACGTACGTTCTGAGGCCAGCGTCTGTTGCCTCCCGGTCGGCCCCCCGGAAGACCGCCTCCAGGCGCTTCCGGTAGCTCTCAATGCCCTTGTCCCGACGACCCGAAAGATAGAGCCGCCCCCCAACCGTAAGGAGCATGAACGCCTGGTCGATCTGCTCGCAAACCCACTCCTTGGCCGCCCATCCCTCTGGTTGGAACAGCGCAACGTCGAACGGCTCCTTGGGCAATTCGGTCAGAGAATCGGCCAGAACTGCCGAGAATCCCGAAACCTGGGCCTCACGAATCCATGCCTCGCAGGATCTAAGGCGCCGGATGTCGGTTGTCACGAAGCAGGCCGTTTGGGCCACTCCGGCCAATCCCGGGAGCGCGCAGTGGCCGCCATAGCCCAGGTCGATCACCCGTGCACCATCCAGATGCCGAGCCACAGATGGGGGCACGCCCACCTGCTCCGGTTGCCGTGTCCGCCTTCCACTCATCGGCTTCACCCTACTGCCCAGGCGCGACGTGAAATCGGCCAGCGAACGGTTCCCCGTCGCTGGCCGATTCGTGTCGCCGGACTGCTACCATAGAAGTCTATGCCTCCCGTTCGCCGTCAGGGGGGCGTTGTCTTCCCTAATCCCAGTTCGGCCGAGCTCTGCAGCTCTCCTGATCTCGCCCTCTTCCGCATCCACCTGCCAAAGGCCTTCCAGTCGATCTCCTCGCCGTCACCGTTGCACCGGAGAATGCCGGCGGCGACCTACTCCTTCACCCGCCGGTCAACGGCCTCCGGCGGGAGGTCCAACTCCTTGGCGGCAACCGACGATCCCTGACCGAGTACCAGCAGCTTCAGCAGGGCCCGATCGTCGATGGCCACTGTCCGTTCAGGCATGGAGATTCCCCCACAGCCAGCATACAAGCAGAACACCGGGGATATTGGATGGGGAGGAGATTGCCGGGCACGCAGGCCGGATGGCCTGGCCGACCGCCCCCAACGGTATCGCCCCGTCGGAGGGGAGCCGACGGCACAATGACCACATCTTGTGCATCACGACCGCTGGGGGAGGTCCAGACATACAAAATGTACGCCACATCCGCCGTTTGAGCAAGTGCTTTAAGTGCGCCAAGCATCGAGGCCCCGATGGATTGGATCCACGGGGCCCTGGGTGTCGTCCATGCCGATTGAGCGCTTCGGCTCCCAATTCGTCTATCCGTCGGCGGTCTCCTTCACTTCGCCGACCGGCTTCCCAACGGCCTTCCCCACGGCCTGGCGGATCTGATCGATCTCGAACGGCTTCTGCAGTATAGCAACGGGATTCAGGCGCTGGAGGGCGCGCTTGAATGCCGGCATGTGGAGGTAGCCCGATATGATGATCGTGGGTATGTCCGCGGGGAGCTGCTGGACCAGGGTGATGCCGTTCATCTTGGGCATCTTGAGATCGGTGATGATCACGTCGAACTGCTCCTGACCCTTGGTCAGCTTCGTGAGGGCCTCGTAGCCGTCCCCTGCCGCAGAGACATCGTAGTCAGAGGCGAGCGTCTTCTGCAACATCTGGCTCATCTCGGGCTCATCGTCCACGACCAGGACCCTGCGTTTGGGCTCCGCCCCCTTTGCGTCGGATTCGGCGCCCTGTTCGGCTGCCCCGGACGTAGGCCCCGCGGCGGCCTTGCCTTCGCTTTCCTCCGCGCCTTCCTCGTCCGGGGCGGGCTCGGCCTGGCCCTCCTCCTCCACATCCGGCATCACGTCGATCTCGTCTTCGGAGACCGGCTTTTCTCCAAGCTTGACGATCTTCTGGCAGAGCAGGTCCTTGTCGTTCTCCATCAGCTTCAGGCCCTGTTCCATCACGTTCTTCTCGCGCTCTTGCTGGTCCTGCGTGGCCTCTGCGGAATAGAGCTTCTGCCGGACGTCCGCAGATTCCTTTTCGAGCTCACGAAGCCTGGCCTGGAGCTGTCCGATCCAGTAGACGGTGATGCCCTTGGTGATCACGACCAGGCAGAGCGCAGCGAATATGACACCAATCTCCATGGGCTATCCCCCCTTCCGACGCGAGGACGTCATCGCCTTGCGGATGGCCGCGTCCCTCTCCGCCCTGTCGGTGACCTTCTCGGCAGGGCCCGCCTCGAGGCGGCCGTGCTGCTGCTTGAGCAGGGCCACCCATTTCTGCATCCGGCTCTCCCGCTCCCGGATCTGCGGCATCTCGTTCTCCAGGGCCCTGATTTTGGCCTGACATTTCTCGAGGCTCCGCTGGTCCTCGGCCAACTGGGCTTCGTTCTCCTGGACTTCCGTGGTGAGCGAAGAGGACCGCGAAACATAGGTCAGCATCGTGATGGCGAGGTAGACGAGGCTCGCCAGGATAGCCGCCACCATGATGATCAGAGACATCCGGCTGCATCCCTTTCTCGGGTCGGTTCGCCTTTGTCGAAGCCGCCACGGGGCGACAACCAACAAGGCTGCATGGAAAGAAACGGCCGCACCTGCCGACACACCTAGGTCCCCGACAGTGCGGCTGCGTTCCCGATTCCGGACGAGACGGCGCTGGGCCTCACCCGACGTGAGGGCCGGCGCTCCGGGTAGACCCCGTAGAGGCACAATACAATCCTAACTCTTTAATATAGAACGAGATTCTCCCTCAGGTCAAGTGAAATCGTCTCCCTGTACCCATTCAGACCTGGCCTATGTATGAAGCAGCAGGCTTCCCTATCCTCGGGCACGTGTCCGGTTTCTCCTCTCGCCAGCGTGCCCCGTCAGTCCGGGGCGATCCGCCCGCCCCGAAGCGTCACGAAATGGTCTGCGAACTCTCTCGCCCTGGCATCGTGGGTCACCACGAGCACGGCGCCGTCTCCCCGGGCGAACTCAGACAGGCAGCTGAGCACGATCCCGCCGTTCTCGGCATCCAGATTGCCCGTCGGCTCGTCGGCCAGGACAAGCCCGGGCTCGTTGAGCATCGCGCGTGCGAGGGCGGTCCGCTGCCGCTCTCCCGTGCTGAGCTGCGCGGGCACGTGGTCCATACGGGGGCCGAGGTCGAACCTGCGAAGCAGCTGTCGCGCCCTGTCTTCGTCCCCGGTCTGCCGGCTTGCCACGGCGTGCCCGCACGCCGTGGCTGCAACCCGAACGTTCTCCAACACGCTGAGGTAGGGCACGAGGTGGAACTGCTGGAACACGAAGCCGATCGCTTGCGCCCGAAAGGCGGCGCGCTGGTCCGGACGCATTTTGTACGGGTCCTGGCCACCCACGAGCACCTGGCCGGCATCGGGCCGGAGGAGCCCCCCCGCTGCGAGGAGCAGGGTTGTCTTGCCCGACCCGCTCGACCCCGAGACCACGGTGAACTGGCCCGGTGACACGGTGAGGTCGATGCCCTCGAGCGCCCTCACCTCGCCCTCTGGACCTCGGAAGGACTTCGAGATGTTGGTGAGCTCCAGCACAACGTTTTCCTTGGCTCAGGAGCGGATTGGTCGGTTTGCCTCCGGGAGGGAGTACGTGCACGCAGTCTCGAGAGGGAATATCCCGAATAGGTGTTCTCCCCCGAATTGTCACGGCGGAGCGATCGGGTATTACCTCTGGTAGCTGCAGCTGGCATTCGGCTCCCCCCCGTTCGTAACGGGGGGTGGTCCTCGCTCCGCACGGTTTATGTGTGGAGCGAGGACCGGGGGGATCGATAAGGCGACCCCACCGATCAGTCCTGAAGCCTCCTCTCGACCGCAATACGGATTGCCTCGACAACCCCTTCGGTGCTCTCGAGGACATCCCGGTTGGAGAAACGCAACACCTCGAGGCCTTGATCCATCAGGAATGCGTCTCTCACGGCATCCCTCTCTATCCCCGGCTCGTCGTAGTGCTGGCCACCGTTCACCTCCACGACCAATTTGGGGGTAGGTGCATAGAAATCCACGATATAGTCACCGACCGGTCGCTGCCGGTAAAAGCGAACGTTCCGGACCTGTCTTCCGCGAAGGTGCCGCCAGAGCTTCCGCTCGCTCTCCGTCATCGAAGCCCTTAGCTTCCGCGCTACGTCAGTCAGTCGTCGGGTGTACCGTAACACCTGATCCCCCCCTGCCCCCCCTTCCTCGCAGCGGCCCGCCTCCGCAAGAACCTCGGCGGGCAAGCCCGCTGCGAGCAAAGGGGGGAAGTCGGCCATTTCCTACTCTCTTGCTGAACCGGGATTTGCCATTCGTATTGGGGCGATGCGCCAGAGCCCCACGGACGGCAGGTGCTCCTCAGCCATCATCTACAGGCAGATATCACTCCTCCCCCAAGATCTCGGCCGGGTCGTGCTGGGCGGCCATCATGGACGGGATCCAGCTCGCCAGAAGGCTCAGGAGGGGCGCCATCAGGAGGGCGAGGCCCACCTGCACCGGGTCGAGAAGCGAACCGACCCACCCCACCTCGATCGCACCCTGCTCGAGCGCGAAGCCGATCTGTCGGCCCGCCAGAAGGCCCGCGCCGGTCCCAATGAGCGCGCCGGCGAGACCGATAACTACCGATCGGGAAAGGAACAGGAGCAGGATCTGCCTGGACCGGAAGCCAAGGGCCCTCAGGACCCCGATTTCGGACCGACGCTCGCGCACGTTGCTCAGGGCCAGGAATCCCACCCAGACCGCGCATGCCACGATAACGAGGGCCGTGAGGATCGATGCCAGGCCTTCCCGCTCGTTCCTCAGCCTCTGCCGAGTCTCTGTCTCCTGCTTCAGAGAGGACCGGGCCTCGTCGGCCACCCGGAACCGGGCCTCCGCTCGCGTCAGAACACGTGTACCCATCTCGACGACCTGCGTGTTCGGAAGCACCCTCGCGATGTCCTCCCGCACCTTGGCGACCCCCTTGCCTGCACACAGGCACTGGAGCGCGAGTATCGCGTTGATCCGGCCCTCCTGCCCCAGCAGCTCCTGCGCATCGCTCAGGGGTATCCAGACGGTGATGTCATCCTTGTTGCCGCGCTCTTCGGCAAACCGGTGCACCGTATACGACCGGCCAAGCAGCTCGGCCCGATCGCCGACAGCCAGCCCAAGGCTTCGGCCCAGTTCGTGGCCGAGGACCATCCCCCCGTCTGGCACAGGCTGCACCATCGGTTCCACAGGGCCCTTGTGCAGATTGGGCACCTCTCCCCGAGTCCCCACCAGGATCACGGTGCGCTTTTGTTCAGGCCAGAAGATGCGCTGCTGCAGGCTCGGGAGGAAATGCCGCACGGTGACGATGCCGGAGTCGGCCAGGCGGTGCACGTAGTCCTCAGGCATGGTCCGGGTGCCGTAGTCGTCGGCGTGCCAGTCGCCGAGATCCTGGTCCTTCGGGAGGACAACCACATTGAATCCCAGCTTGAGCATGGTCTTCCTCACGTCATCCTGGAGCACAGCCAGCTTCTCCTTCAGCGTCGCCTGCTTCTGCTCCAGGATCTGGCCCGTGCGGAGGTCGTGCACCTCGAGCAGCGTGACCGCTCCCACGAAGCTCCCGACCGCAACGGCGACCGACGCGAGGCCGAGTGCGAAGCTTAACTTGCGGTAGCCGATCTCCTTCAACACCAGGTTACGGACCCGCATTCGGTTTCCTCCTGCCCCCGGCGCGTCGAAGCATAAATGTGCCCAGGGCCACGGCGACAGCGATGGCTGCCAGTGCCATCAGAGCTCCTGCAACCAGCGGCCCGCCCCTGTCGCCCTCCGCCAAACCGGATCTCGATGCCCCTTCCATGTCCGCCACCCGCGCGAAGGTGCTGTCCAGCACACTGCCATCTGGAAGCGATACAAGAGGCAGAGGCTCCCCCTCGGTGGGGGCTTGGACGCCTGGCACCCGCTTCCAGTCTGCCCGCATCACCAGATCGAAACCCGGGTTGTCTGCCTTCACCAGACAGGAGCAGGGGCCGACCAGGAAGGCACACACCTCCTCGACTGTCTCAGCGTTGATGCCCGGCCCCACCAGGGCACAGAGTACGCGCCCACGTCCGAAAACGGGAAACGCGATCGGTTGGTCTGTGTAGCCTTCAAGGTCCGGCTCGGAGCGGAGAAGCGTGCGGACGAGCACTTGCTCCGCCGGATCGCTCCGAGGAAGCCGCAGCAAGGAGAAGGTCGGCTCCAGGCCCTCAACCTGAATGAGCTGCTTGGATGCCGCTTCCATCTCGCCGAGGAGCTGCGTCAGACGACCCGCGACGGCGCGGTCCACGGAAGCGGTACCTGTCTCGAGGAGTACGAAAACGATGGCATCGGACCCCATCAGGCGCCGGGCAAGCGTCCGCCGGACCGGCGAATCCAGCAGGCCGCGCACCAAGGCCACCGTCAGCGGGCCCGACCACAACGGGTGGCCTCCGAACGCGCTGAATGGGTATCGGAGGATCAACCGCGGCAATGCCTCGTTCTCCCCCACCAGCTGCCTCCGGACCTCTGGCGGCGACCGGTCCAGCTCGACCGTGGAGATGTCGAGGTTCACCGGGGCTGCCGTCGCGCGGGTGCCGGCCCGGAGCGCCTCGACCAGCGCGGCCTCCTGGCTGGACAACGGGCCCCTATGGACAACCTGAGCCTGGAACCGGTCTGGTTCCCAGGCCTCAAGGGCCTGCTGGAACACGGGCGTGTCGCAGGCCTCGGGGGCGGTGCTGGCGCACAGCACTGCACAGGCAAGGGCAAGAGGAAGGAGCGCGTCCATTGGTTGGATCAGCTGGCGCAAATTGCACCACGCTGTCGAACGGTCGGCCATAGAGTTTCACCACATCTGTGTGGTCATTTCTGTCTTTCACTCAACGGGGGAATATCTATATTAGTCCCCGTTCTGTCAACGGATGAGGT
>JASLMQ010000587.1 GCA_030746455.1 Candidatus Latescibacterota bacterium | reverse complement strand
GTCCCACGAAGGCTCGACCCGGGACGAGGTGAAGCTGGTTGACCTCCTCTGCGAGGCAAAGGTCTCCACGTCGAAGCGTGAGGCCAGGGAGTTCGTCAAGAATGGTGCGATCGCGCTCAACGGACAGCGATGCACCGACGTTGGCAAGACGCTCGAGCCCTCGGACTGGCTCGTCGGGAAGTACACCGTGATCCGGCGCGGCAAGCAGAACTACCATTTGATCAGGTGGCAGGAAGAGGCCTGACGCGGGCAGGGATCCACGACGCCCGCACACCCGAGAGATACCTCGATGTCGGAAGCGAAATCCGAAACGCCTGCTGTCCTCCCCGATGAAGGAGGGCACTTCGGTCCCTACGGCGGCCGCTTCGTCCCCGAGACGCTGATGGCGCTGCTGGAGGATCTGGAGGCGGCGTACCGTGAGGCGAAGGCGGATGCCGCCTTCCAGGATGAGCTGGACGGCTACCTCCGGGAATTCGTCGGCAGGCCCACGCCGCTCTATTTCGCGGAGCGACTGACCACCGAGCTCGGGGGCGCGAGGATCTATCTGAAGCGCGAGGACCTGGCCCACACAGGAGCCCACAAGATCAACAACACGATGGGTCAGATCCTGCTGGCGCGTCGAATGGGCAAGAAGCGAATCATCGCCGAGACCGGGGCCGGTCAGCACGGGGTGGCCACGGCGACGGTGGCGGCCATGTTCGGGCTGGCCTGCGAGATCTTCATGGGCACCGAGGATATGGAGCGGCAGGCGCTCAATGTGTTCCGGATGCGACTCCTCGGCGCCGAGGTCACCGCTGTGGAGTCGGGAAGCCGAACGCTCAAGGATGCCATCAACGAGGCGATTCGGGACTGGGTGACGAACGTGGCGTCGACGTTCTACATCTTCGGCTCCGTACTCGGCCCCCATCCCTATCCAATGATCGTCCGCGACTTTCAGCGGGTGATCGGCGTGGAGGCCCGGTCCCAGATCCTAGAGGCCGAAGGGCGTCTGCCGGACCGCCTCGTGGCGTGCGTGGGGGGTGGGAGCAACGCGATGGGGTTGTTCCACGCCTTCCTCGATGACGCGGATGTCGCAATGGTCGGCGTCGAGGCCGGGGGAAGGGGCATCGCATCGGGAGAGCACGCCGCCCGCTTCCAGACCGGCGATCTGGGCGTGCTTCACGGCTCTCGGATCTATCTGCTCCAGGATGCCGACGGCCAAATCGCCCTCACCCATTCGGTTTCGGCCGGTCTGGACTATTCCGGCGTGGGTCCCGAGCACTGCTACCTCCGCGATCAGGGACGCATCGACTACGCGTACGCCACGGACGAAGAGGCCCTCAGCGCATTCCAGATGCTGAGCCGTACGGAGGGCATCATCCCCGCGCTGGAGAGCGCGCACGCCATCGCCTACGTGTGCAAGGTTGCAGCGGACATGTCGCAGGACCAGGTGATGGTAGTCAACCTGTCTGGACGGGGCGACAAGGATGTTCAGCAGGCCGCCCGTTACATCGAAGGGATCTGAGGACGCGTGTCGAGGCTCTCACCGACATTCCAGAGGCTTGCGGAGAAGGGGCGTTCGGGCTTCGTGGCCTACATCACCGCAGGCGATCCCGACCTTGAGGCGACCCGGTCGATCGTCCTGGAGATGGCGCGTCGTGGGGTGGATATCCTGGAGCTGGGGATTCCGTTCTCCGATCCCATGGCCGATGGCCCGGCCAATCAGGTCTCCGCGCAGCGCGCACTCGAGAACGGCGTGTCGCTGGGCGATGTGCTTCGGCTCGTGGAGGACCTTCGCGGGGAGACAGAGCTTCCCATCGTGCTCTTCACGTATTACAACCCGGTCTTCCGCTATGGCCTCGAGGCCTTCGTGGACCGGGCGTCGGAGGCGGGCGTGGACGGCGTGCTGGCGCTGGACCTGCCCCCCGAAGAGGCAGGGGAATACAAGCGGCTGATGGACGACCGCGAACTGGACACGATATTTCTGATCACGCCCACGACTCGGGACGACCGTATCCGACTCATCACCTCGTGGACGACGGGCTTCGTGTATACGGTATCGAGAACGGGAGTCACGGGCGAACAAGACCGTCTTTCCGATACGATACAACCGATGGTCGACCGGATCCGGAAGCACACCTTCCTGCCGGTTGCGGTCGGCTTCGGCATATCACGGCCCGACCAGGTCGGGGAGGTGGCGTCCTACGCCGACGCCGTGGTGGTGGGCAGCGCCATCAACCGGAGGATCGGGGAGTTCCAGGGAGACCCCCAGCTTGTTCGGAAGATCGGCGACTTCGTTGAGACACTGACCGAGCCGCTCAAAGGAGCCGCGCATGGAGATAGATGATTGGCGCGAGCAGATCGACGAGCTCGATTCCAAGCTCCTGGATCTGTTCAATCGTCGGGCGCGTTGCGCCCTCGAGATCGGGAAGATCAAGAACGCCTCTGGCCAGCCCATTCGGGTTCCGGAGCGAGAGGCGGCCATCCTGGAACGCCTGAAGGACCTCAACTCCGGCCCGTTGTCCGATGGAGCGGTGGGACGCCTATTCGGACAGATCATAGAAGAGATGCGTGACCTTGAGGACGAGAGCGGGACGGACGCATCGGATGGGTGAGTCGAGCGGAGGGGAGAGAGGACGTTCCTGAATGAGCTTCGAACGCATACAAGAGATCCCCAGTCCCGAAGAGGTGCTGGAGACCGTTGGCCTGCCCAAGGAGCTTCAGGCGGTCAAGGAGGCGCGTGACCGCGAGATCAACGCAATCTTCGAGGGGAAGAGCGACAGGTTCCTGCTGATCATCGGCCCTTGCTCGGCAGACCAGGAAGAGCCCGTCTGCGAGTACATCAACAGGCTGGGAACGCTCCAGGAGGCGGTCGCGGACAGATTGGTGCTGGTGCCCAGAATCTATACCAACAAACCGCGAACGACGGGTGAGGGGTACAAGGGGATGGGGCACCAGCCCGATCCTCAGAAGGAGCCGAACATCGTCGAGGGCCTCTACGCCATTCGGAAGATGCACATCCGCGCGATCCGCGAAACGCATCTGACCGCAGCGGACGAGATGCTCTACCCGACCAATCTTCCCTATGTGGAAGACCTGCTGAGCTACATCGCCGTGGGTGCGCGGTCGGTCGAGAACCAGCACCACCGACTGACCTGCAGCGGAGTCGATCTGCCCGTGGGCATGAAGAATCCCACCAGCGGGGACGTCTCGGTGATGCTCAACGCCATCCACGCGACCCAGATTCCGCACATTTTCATCTACAACCAGTGGGAAGTCAAGACATCGGGCAATCATCTGGCGCACGGCATCCTGCGGGGGGGCGTGGACTCCTACGGTCGCAGCAGGCCGAACTACCACTATGAGGACCTGACCCAGATCGCCGAGGCCTATCTGGAACGGGATCTGCTGCATCCGACGTTGATCATAGACTGCAACCACAACAACTCGGGGAAGCAGTATGCGGAGCAGCCGCGGATTGGCCTGGAGGTGGTGCAAAGCCGCCAGAGGTCCGACCAGCTGAAGCAGATGATCCGCGGATTGATGGTGGAGAGCTATCTCGTGGCGGGGGCGCAGGGGATGGACG
>JASLMQ010000586.1 GCA_030746455.1 Candidatus Latescibacterota bacterium | reverse complement strand
CCCCAGCCCCATCGAGAACAGCATCAGCGACATCACCAGCGTCCACTGGAGTGTCGTATTCCCCAGCAGGTAGCTCGCCAGGGTGGACAGCACGAACTCCGCCACGATCCCCGCACACCCCGTGGCGAACAGACACGCCTTCAGCAGCGCGTTCCGCCTGTCCCTGACGTCAGCCATATCCTCTCATATGCGCCCTCACGCGTGAATCGCAAACGCCGTCAGCGTTCTGGCGCCCCTGCCACGACCACGGACGACGGACCACAGACGACGAGAAGCCCGGCTGGCGGCACCAATACCGTGGTCCGTGGTCTGTCGTCTGTCGTCGCCTTTCTCTCAGAGGCACCACACGATCAGAAACGCCCCGCCCACATAAGAAAAGCCCTCGATGAACCCCGCCCCCAGGTTCGGTTTCTCCTGGTTGACGATCTCATCGGTCAGCCGACGACCAGGCAGAAGGACCTTGTCCGTGGCGAACCGCACGATCGGCAGCAGGACGAGGCCGATGATCACCTCCACCACGAACGTCTGCAGGTTCATCGCCCAGGAGATGAAGTCCCCCGACACCGCGTGCCGAACCACCAGACCGATCCCGATCAGGGCACCCGCGAACGCAACGCCCGCTGGCACATTGTCCTTCTCGATCTCTGCTCGGAGATCGTATGGCGTGATCCAGTCGTAGACCACCCCGGCCAGAACAAGCGCCGCCTGCCCGACGATCCAGAAGATCACCGTCGTGATCAGGCCCCCGACATAGTCGCCCGATGCCACGCCGTAGGCCTCTCCCGACACAGCTCCGTAGATCACCAGGCCCGTCGCCACGTACGAGGCGCACACCACGGCCCCGGTCCCTACGTTCTGGTCCCGGATGATCTCGTCCCGAATCGGGAACCCATGGAGGATCAACCGGTCGTTCACCACACGCGCCAGATTCATCAGCACGATCGACAACGGCCCGAAGATCAACACGTCGATCAGGTCCTCCTCCAGACCGTGCGAGGGACCGGAAAGCACCCCGCCGATCGCCAGGATCAGACCGAGGTAGTACCCGACGATCGCCGCCGCCAGCGCGGCATTGTCCTTCTCGACCAGCTCCTCCCGAACGCGGTAGCTCGGGGTGGTCCAATCGTACACCAGCTTCCCGATCCAGAACAGGACGAAGGCACAGACCAGGTAGATCCCCGTCTCGATTAGATTGGTCCCTATCATTTTCCAAACCCCCCTGAGCGGCTGCCGAACCCGGACCGGCTTCGGCCGATACGGCTTCTGGCCTTCTGGGAAAATGAACTCCTTCTCCGGGCGATCGACTGCTTGCGACGTTGGTAGAACGACGGCCTCTGCTGCTTGGTCAGCGACCCGTTCGTCCCGTACTGCCTCTTGCTACCGTAGTATGGCTGTCTTCGGTCCCGGCGGGTGCGGTAGTTGTCATAGTCGCCCCGTCCGACAGTCTGTCCTCCCATGCCCATCAGGCTCCGCATCATGGCGTACTGCCCGTAGAACACCCAGAAGCTGGATCCGCCGGATCCTCCCCAGTGGCCGTAGCGCGGATTCCCAACATAGTGATAGCCCGCCGGGTGGGGTGTGTCGTTCACACTCTGGTCGGACTTGGCCACCAGCGCCATGCCCAGGAAGGGCTCGTACTTCCGATACACCGATTCGTCCACCTCCACCCACCCCGTCGTGCGCTCCCGCTCTCCCTGGACCAACTTGTACCGATGATAGTAGGCCGGAAAGAACGATCCTTCCTGGCGCATGTCCTCCAGCGTGATCATGTACTCGGGGGCGGATGCCAGGCTCTTCTGCATCTCCACCACCGGGTCGCGGGGACCGCCACACCCCCACAGCAGCATCAAAGCGCCCACGAGCAGGACGGGCGATCTGATGAAACAACGGCCGTTCATAAGCACCTCCCCGGGCTCCACCCGGACTGGGCCCTGGAGCCAACCTGGATCCAGCGGCTTCCTGATTGCGCGTATCGAGCCTGCCCCGGGCTTGACCCGGGGCGTTTTTCGAAGTTCCGGCTCTATCGGACCAACGTGAAGTGTTGTCGCCTAAAGATAGGCCCTGATACCGGACAGGTCAAGGTGCTTGCCTCGGCCAGACCCTCACGCTATATTGCGGCGCCTCAGTCCGAATCCCGCCATCACCAGGTCTAGTGGAGCCCGGATATGTCACCCAAGGACGCGGTCCCCGAAGCCCTCGTCGTATCCACCGACGCCCGGATTCAGAAGCTCCTGGCACGCCAAAACACGGTCGTCATCCCCGCCTACGCATGTCGCCTCGACGGTTTCGCAAACGATACCTTCACCGAGTACACCAATGCCTCCGTCTACCGTCCAGGCTCGGTCTGCCGAGCTAGGCTCGTGAGCACGCTCCAGGACACCGTGCGTGCATCCGGCGGCTACTACCTGGGCTTCACGATGTACGCCTCGGCGGGCCACGACGAAGCCGTTGACATCTGGATCGGCCACCGTTGCGTCGCCCGAGCTCGAATGGCGGATCCCGACAACCGGGTCCACCTGTTCGTCGCGCCAGAGCGTTTCCGGTTCCGTGGGGGCGAACCGATCCGCCTAGTCACCTCGGCGACCGGCGGCCCTTGCCGGATCGAGAACCTCTTGCTTCTTCCCAGGCGTCCTTCATCAACACGTCCTGAACTGAAGGTCCTCTCCCCTCACGTCGATGTGCGCCACGCGGAGGACGGTCTTGTCGCCTACGTCACCTGGATGACGGGCAGACCGGCCTCCGGACGGCTCCGCTGGGGGCCGGGACGATCGCTGTTGAAGACGGTCCGGATCCCCATGCCATTGGCCAACCACGAGGTCGCCTTGCCGGGCCTGGCGCGGAACCGCACCTATCGCTACGAGATCCAGCTGAAGGACCGAACCGACAAGCTGAGGGCCTTGCACGAAGGCCATTTCAAGACGGCCCTTCCAGTCCCGGTGGGGCGTGTGGGCAGGGCACGGATGCCCCTTGTGCTTCGGCGCCCGGGATCTGGTTCCGGGTCCTGGCCCGTCACCGTAGGGGTTCCCTTCCCCAGAGGCGCGCTTGCGGACCCGGGCCAAATTCGCCTTCTCGCAAGAGGCCGCGCCGAGCTGCCGCTCCAGGCCTCCGAGCTGGCTCGATGGGAGGACGGCACGGTACGTTGGGCCCTCCTCGACTTCCCGGCCGACGGTCGTTCAGCCTGCACGGTCGAGTACGGAAGCGAGGTCCGGCCCGGCCCGGCCGAGGCACCCCTCGATGTCGAGCAATCGGCCGCCGGCATTTCCATTACCACCGGCCCCATCCGCGTGGAATTCCCGACCCGAGGCTATCGCCTGCCCGGTGTCGTCTCGGCCCGGCAACCCGACGACAGCTACCGGCGGATCAGCCGCAGGGGCTCGAGCCCTGCCGTCACCCTTATCGACGAGGGCGGCACCCGATACAGCGCTGCCAGACCCGACGCCGTGGTCCTGGAGGAGTCCGGGCCGAACCGTGCCTGTGTCCGCGTGGATCTCACCCACAGGGCCAGCGGTAGCCGGTCCCTCTTCCGATCCACCTTCCGGGTCCACCTCTTTCGCAACAGCGGCGCGATCCGCATCCAGCACACCTTCGAGAACGACCGTACCGACGAGGACTTCACCTGCATGCGCGAGCTCAGCCTGCGTGCCGATATCGATGTCGGCGTCGATCCCGTCGGGCGGCTCGGACGGCGAAAGCTGTCGGCACGTGAAGGCCAGTCCTGCTCGCTGGTGCAAACCCACGACAACAGCTACGTGCTGAAGCACGGTCGACAAACACTCGCCCGTGGAAGACGGAGCGAAGGCGAGCTTCATCTCACCGGCAGCGCAGCGACTGTCTCGGTGGCCGTCCGCGACTTCTGGCAGAACTATCCAAAGGGACTGGGCTTCGACGTGAAAGGCGTCACCCTCCAGGTCTGCCCTCCGCTCACGCGCAATGCCTATCCGAAGGGTGGCGAGCTCGAGGACCGGCTCTACTACTACCTGCTGAACAAACGGTACAAACTCCGTCGCGGCGTGTCCCGCACCACCGAGTTCTGGCTGCACATCCGCCCGCCGAAGGAGCGGCTCCCCTCCGGGTTCGGTGCGAATGTGCAATCGCCGCCGCTATACAGTGTCTCTCTTGCCGCATTCAACAAGAGCCGCACGGTCACCCAGCTGCCGCCGAAGGCCCCCTCGCCATTCGCGCCGTATGAGGAATGGGTCGAGGGCGCGAGAGAGGCCTACGCCAGGGACCGAGACGCCTCGCGGGCCTACGGCATGCTCAACTACGGCGACTGGTTCGGCGAGCGGAGGTACAACTGGGGCAATATGGAATACGATGCGCCCTGGTGCTTCCTGCAGGAGTACCTGCGGGGCGGCCACCCCGACTTCTACACCTGGGCGGAGGAGGCCGTCGGCCATCTGGTCGATGTCGATACCTGTCACCACAGCCCCGACCCGAAGGAGGTCGGCGCCCAGTACCTCCACTGTGTAGGCCACGTGGGCAACTACTATCCCGACGGCTACCGCGAGACCGCGATCTTCACCGGACGCTCCAGCGTCTCCCACACCTGGGTCGAGGGCCCGTTCCTCTACCATCTCCTCTCAGGGGATCGCCGTACCCTGGACGCCGCAATGAAGACCAGCGACGGTCTCGTCGGCGAGGTGCTCAACCACTACGACTTCACCAACTGCCGGAACTGCGGGTGGCACCTCATCCACCTCTCCGCAGCCTACCGGGCCACCGGCAGGCGCGTCTACCTGAATGCCGCGCGCATCATCGTCGACCGCGTGCTCGAACGCCAGCGGCCCTCCGGCGGGTGGGATCGTCTTATGATACCTGGCCACTGCTTCTGCAATCCACCCCGCCATACAGGCAACGCCGGCTTCATGGTTGGGATCCTGATGGTCGGCCTGAAGCGCTACTACGAGGCCACTGGCGAGAGACGCGTGGCCAACGCCATCGTCCGCGCAGCCGACTACTGCATCAACGCGATGTGGGTGCCCGAGAAGAGCGCCTTCCGCTACACCTCCTGTCCCCATTCGTCGGTCGGCGGAGGTGCGGACATGCGTATTCTCAAGGGCGTGGCAACCGCCTATCGGTTCTCAGGCAAACCGCGCTTCAGGGAGATTCTGCGCGCAGGCGTCCAGTCCGCGATGGCCAGGGGAGCCCCACGTGCCGGCCGGGGTGTCGGCAAGTCGATCTGCTCGCCTATGCGCGGCGCCCCCCAGGTCCTCGTCGACCTCCCCTCAGACCTTCGAACGAAGGATCAGCCTTGATTCGTCGAGAGCGATAGGGCGACGGGTGTGAAGCGCCTGGGGAATCCCAGTTCCACCGTGCGCTCGGATCTGGATTCAGCAAGCCACAGGCTGTGAGACTACGTCAAGGCCTTCCCCCATCCAGGATATCGTAGTATTCGTGCTTTTCGTGTCTTTCGTGGTGACCGGGTCCTGTCGAAACAAGGCTAGGGGGCCAACAACGTGAAATCCGACATCATCATCAGAAACGCCCTCCTCATCGACGGCACCGACGCCACGCCCTTCGAAGCCGACGTGGCCATATCGAACGGGAGGATCGAGACCGTCGGCACCACAGGCGACGCCAGCGCCCGCCAGGAGATCGACGCCGCGGGCAAGGTGGCCGCGCCCGGTTTCATCGACATCCACACCCATGCCGACGCCGGCCTCCTGAGCCATCCCGAGGCATCGAACTACCTCTCTCAGGGCGTCACCTCGGTCATCGGCGGCAACTGCGGCGGTGGCCCGCTGCCCGTCTCCGGCTTCGTGGAGCGCGTTGACGCCTCTGATGTCGGCATCAACATCGGCGTCTTCGTCGGGCACAACTCGGTTCGGCGTCAAGCGATGGGCTCGGAAGATCGCGCACCGTCCCAGGATGAATTGGGCACGATGCGCGAGTTCGTCGACGCTGCGATGCAGGACGGTGCCTTCGGCCTCTCGTCGGGCCTGAAGTACATCCCGGGGGCCTACGCCCATACCGACGAGGTCGTGGAGCTGGCGAAGGCAGCGGCCACCCACGGCGGCGTCTATATGACCCACATGCGAGATGAAGGCCTCGAGCTGATGGAATCGATAGAGGAGGCCATCTCCATCAGTCGGGAGGGTGGGCTCCCGCTTCAGATCTCCCACTTCAAGGCCATCGGCAAGAGCATGTGGGGGCGTGCCGGTGACATGCTCTCGAAGGTCGACAACGCGCGCGGCAGCGGGCAGGACGTCACCTTCGACCAGTATCCCTACACCGCTTCGAGCACCGGGCTCAACGTCCTCTTCCCATCCTGGGCCCTCGAAGGCGGGCGAAAGGCCTGCCTGGACAGGTGGCAGGATCCGAAGATCCGACCGAAGATCCGGAAGCACATCGAGTTCAGCCTCATGGAAGATCGCGGTGGTGGAGACCCTGCGAACGTGGTCGTCGTCACCAGTCACTACGACCCCGCTCTGAACGGTCTCGATCTGGGCTCGATATCCAGCAAGCTGCTCGGCGACTCGACGATCGAAACCGTCACCGAGGTCGTCGTGCGCCTGGCCGAAGCCGGACACCATCCGTGCATCTTCCACTGCCTGCACGAGGATGATGTCCGCCAGCTCATGCAGCATCCGGCCGGTCTCGTCGCATCGGACAGCCACATCCTCTCACCCGATGAGACGCACCCCCATCCGAGGAACATGGGCACTTTCCCCCGAGTCCTGGGACACTATGTCCGCAACTGCGGGGTCCTCTCTCTGTCCGAGGCGATCCGGAAGATGACCGGTGCCGTCGCCAGCCGACTCGGCCTGGAGGACCGTGGGCTCGTTAGGGAGGGTCACTGGGCCGATCTGGTCGTCCTCGATCCGGACACGGTCGCCGACCGCGCGACCTGGGACGACCCGCTGCAGCCGGCAGCCGGAATCCACCACGTCCTCGTCAACGGCCGGCTCGCACTGTCGAACGACGAACCAACCGGCACGCTCGCGGGCCGCTTCCTCCGACGCCCGACGTCCACAGGATAGGCGTTTCCTATCGCAGCAGCCATCGCTATCCATCATTGCAGGTACCATCAAGGATCATCTCATGCCAGCCGAAAGCACCTTCTCCGTCGACACCTCACCACAACCCGAAGGCCACCCGCCCCTCGTGCCCGAGGACGGCGCTGATGCCATACGAAATCCCCCCTCGATGATATGGCGTGTCGACGAGCGCGCCGCGACCTACACCCTCGAGATGTCTCAGGATCCCGATTTCGACTCGGATGTCATCCGCGTCACAGGGATCGACATGCCCTTCTACAACCACTCCGAGGTCCTGGCCGAGGGCATGTGGTACTGGCGCTACAGCGTGACTACCCCCGAGGGAGCACAGTCCGAGCCCAGTCCGGCTCGCACCTTCGTGGTGACCCCCCGGTCGATCCGAATGCCCATCCCGAAAGCCGCCGACCTCCTCGCCTCTGTGCCGGATCACCC
>JASLMQ010000585.1 GCA_030746455.1 Candidatus Latescibacterota bacterium | reverse complement strand
ACCGGCCGGTCACCTGCCGGCGGTATCCCTTCGATGTGGAGCTGGACGAAGACGGAGAGATCGAGTCCATGAGCATCAGCGACTCCGTGGAATGCCCGTACGAGCTCGACGGGGACACCAGCCTCGACAAGCTCAACGCCGTGTGCAGGTGGGAGGGGGAAGAAGAGGAACCCTACTTTGTCAAGGTGAAGGAATGGAACCGCCAGCGGAAGCCGGGCGGGAGGAAGGCCTTCATGAAGCACCTTGGCCTGCGGCCGTGATGCGCGCAAGGACTCCACAAGCAGGAAGAGGCCCCATCTCGAACACCGAGGCGGGGCCTCTGCGCTAATCGCAGCTGTCGACTTTGCCACGACACACCAGGCTCTGGGGAAGGGTCAGAACGCCGGCTGAGCGGTCAGGACCCCCTCCACCGTATCGATCAGCGTCTGCATCTTGAACGGCTTGGGCAGAAAGGCGTCGAACCGGCTCTCTCCTCCGTCGGCCTCGCACAGGCGCCCGGACATGCCGATGAAGGGAATCTGGCACCCCCGAGCGCGCAGCTGGCGATAGAGCGAGAATCCGTCGAGCTCGGGCATCTCCAGGTCGCTGAGGATTACATCGGGTGCGTCCTGGCCCAGGAGGTCCAGGGCCTCCAGGCCGTTGCCGGCCTCGCTGACCTCGTAGCCTGCGAAGGCGAACATTCGCACCACGATGGAGCGCAGCGTGTCGTCGTCATCCACCACAAGGATGCTGGGCATCTTCACTTTCCCTTTCGAGAATTGCGCAGGGCGACATCACCCCATCCAGGCAGGGCGCTGCTGGATGGTCTGCGGCCCGACAGACTTCGGTGAGTCCGGAATTCGGCGATTCTGAAGTCGGGGTCAACGCCCAATTCTCGGTGCGGTTCAGGGAGGTCCTTCGGGGAGGTGGTGCCAGGGGAGTCGCCGGGGGGGTTGCTCGTGAGGGCCGTGGCGGCAGGCAGGCCGTTGGGGATCGGCAGCCATCCCGTGGGGACGGGGGCCAGTGCTGCCCTCGAAACGTTGCGTACCAAACATATGCCTTTGGCTCGGGCAGGTCAAGCGCAAACCCGAAATGCGCGACGGGCAGCGGAGATCACCGCTGCCCGTCGCGATCGTTCATTCCTAGCGGGCGAACCATTCGCCCCACCGTGAGAAATCAGCCCCAGCTCGAGCCGCCCTCCAGCTCGCCCACCCTCTCGGAGGCGATCTTCTCGGCATAGCCGCTGTCTCGATACGCCCTCAGCGGCTCCGGGTGCAGCCCCTGCTCCTTGCGCACCCGCGCAAGGAGCGGCTCCACATTCGTGCCGAAGGCCTCCTGCAGAATCATCTCCGACCTGACCGTGTCTTCCTGTGCCTGCGCGTCGGCCAGCCCAGCGCGGTCGACCAGCAGGGCCCTGGCATAGATCGACTGGATGAAGCAGAGCGTCTGGATCATCGCTTCGATCTTCGGCTTGATGTTGTGGCTCTGGTCGACCATGTAGGCGATGTCAAGCCCCTCGATGGAGGGATCTCCCTCCGCGGCGACGATCTCGTTGAAGATCAGGAAGACCTCGTAGGGATTTGTCGATCCAGTCGTAAGGTCGTCATCGGCGTACTTGCGGTTGTTGAAGTGGAACCCACCCAGGAGTCCCTCATCGATCAGAAAGGCCACGATGTGTTCGATGTTCGTGCTCAGCGGATGGTGACCCAGATCGACCAGAACCTGGGCCTGGGGCCCCACGTTCTTGCAGAAGAAGGCCGCCATCCCCCAGTCCGCGATGTCGGTCAGGTAGAACCCCGGCTCGAAGAACTTGTACTCCACCAGCATCTGGGCTCCCTCGGGCAACCGGCCGTGCACCTCCCGCAGCCCCTCCTCGAACCAGTGCTTCCTAAGGCGGAAGTCGCCCTGCCCCGGGTAGTTGGTTCCATCGGCGAACCAGAGGCTGAGCACCTTCGAGTCCACCTTCTCCATGATGTCCACACACTCGAGGACCCGATCGATGGCCTGCCGTCTGATCCGCTCCTCGCTGTTGGCGAAGCTTCCCATCTTGTAGTCGGCATCCTGGAAGACGTTCGGGTTCACGGCACCGATCCAAACGCCCAGGTCCCGGGCCTCCTGCTGCACCGCATCGAAGTCATCCACCTTGTCCCAGGGGATGTGGATCGCGACCGCGGGACAGAGCCCGGTCAGCCGGTGTACCATGGCCGCATCGGCAAGCCGTTCATGGAGATCTCTTGCAGCCCCAGGTTGTCCGAAGACGCCGAAGCGAGTCCCGCTGTTGCCGTAGCCCCAGGACGGTGTCTCGATCTCCTGCTGCTTGAGCTTCTCCTTGACGGCCTCGACGTCTATCCCTCTTCCCTCAAGGCGCTCGGTCAGGACGTCGTACTCCCGATCGATCAGCTCCTTCATGGCGTATCTCCCTGGTTGGGGGTCTCTTGTGCAGCACCGCGCCCTGTGAGCATTCCCCTGACCCACCTCAGCGCGGAGTACAGCCAGAACGCGTCGCGTATCACGGGCAGCTTGAAGAACGTCCCCAGGCGGTACTTGCGGCGGACGGCCCAGACTGCCCGGGCCAGGTCCTCACGCCGGCTGAGGCTCTCTTCGTGTATCCTGTAATGGAACAGCGGCTCCGGCACATGGATCCCACGGGCACCCCTGACCGTGACCAGGTTGAGCCAGAGGTCCCAATCCTGATATCGCCTCAGGTCCTCATCGAAGCCGGGAAAGCAGCGGGATCGGATCAGAGACGCGAGGTCGATGTAGTTGACCCGCCTGAGGAGGCGAGGATCGAACGGCCGCGAACGCCAGCGTCCCAGCGGCTCCGGGTGCCACGAGACGTCACCCTCGGCGACGTTGATCCGGTCGCAGTAGGCGAAGTCGGCCCCGGGATCCGCCGCCAGTGCCCCATGGAGCCGCTGCAGGAACCCCGGGGACATCGTGTTGTCTGCATCGAAAAAGACCACCATGTCGGCGGAAACCAGGGAAAACCCGAAGTTTCGCGCCCTGTTGCCGTTGCGGAAGTCGACCGAGTGGTAGGAGACCTCCCTGAATCCCCGCGCCACCGATTCGGTGTCGTCGACGCTGGCATCGTCGACCACGACGATCGTCGACGGCTTCAGGGTCTGGGCCATGATCGATGCCAGGCATTCACCGAGGTATCGCCCATAATTGTGGGACGTGACGATCACCGCGATGCCCGCGCTCGTCTCCACATCGGTCTCCATTGCGGCACACAGACCCCGAACGGGTCGCTCCAGCTCCCGTTCAGCCCCTACCTCCCTGGGCGAGACGCAGGAGCTCGACCTGCTGTTCGAGGTTCAGGAGGCCGTCTTCTCCCGCCACCACCACCCGGTGTCGCTCACCCCGGACGGCCGCCACGAAGCCCTCGATCAGCAAGTGCAGGAAATCGTTGCACCGGACCTCCTGGTCGCCGGCCTTTAGCAGGGCCCGGTACACGCCGGAATCATCGGCATAGCCCTCCCAGTCCACAGAGAACCCATTCACGCCGAAACGACGCACCGGTGAGCCCTCGTCGATGTCTCTCAGCACCAGGTCCACGGCGCAGCGACCCTCTGAGCTCACGTAGTCGAAACGCGCCCGGTTCTCCCGTTCCTCGATCTCGCATACGGCGGTCTCATAGTCGATCCGTCCACCCGGCAGGAGGCCGATCACCAGGCTCAGGGGGTGGGACGCCACATCCACCCAGATTTCGCTGTGGCGTTTGGGTCCCTTGCGACCCTTGACCTCCATCTCCATCGAGAGCGACCGGACGTCCTCCCAGCGCCCTTGCACGTCTTCGTAGAAGGCCCGGTAGGTGGGGATTACGGCGGGATACTGCGCCGAGACCCCCAGCAGCAAATCCGACCGTGCCGCCGCCCCTGCCACCGCCCGTCCATCGGCGAGTACGTCATCCAGGGCCTTGGAATCATCCCAGCACATCGGCTTTTCGCAGACCACGTGGGCCCCTGCCTCGAAAGCGGCCAGCGCGTGGTCCCGGTGACACGGGTACGGACTGGATACGTCGACGATATCCGGCTGCTCCTCTCGCAGCATCTGCGCCACGTCCTGGTAGGCGCGTCCCTGGAAACCGAAGTAGGCCTCGAGCCGCTCCTGCGTCTTCTCGCAGGAGGCCTCAGACGTCCCCACGAATGCGGCGACATCACATCCAACCAGGTGATACCATCTCGCGTGGTGTTGGCCGATCCCGCTTGCTCCGATGACGGCAACGCGCAAGGGTTCGCTCATCTGTGGCTCCCCTCTCGTGTGTGGTGCTGAGTACCGACCCGATCAAGCGCGGGGTAAGATAGAGAACCGGCCGGCGATTTTCAACACCTTTCCCGCCCTTTCCGAGGGGGAGGGGGGAACGGCTTCCGTGCGAAAATCCTTTTGTTTTCCCGGTGTTTTTCGTATACTATGTCAGGAAATCGAGGCCATGGACGGCACAGAACCGAGGTTCACCCCATACGTGATGGAGGATCGCTTCTTGATCGGCGCAAAGGTCGAGAAGGCCCTCAACGACCAGATCAACGCGGAACTCTACTCCGCCTATCTCTACCTGGCCATGTCCGCATACTTCCAGTCCATTAGCCTGAACGGCTTCGCCAGTTGGATGCAGGTGCAGGCTCAGGAAGAAGTCGGCCATGCCATGAAGATGTACGCCTTCCTGCAGGATCGGGACGGCACCATAGAGCTTCAGGCCATCGACGCCCCCGAGAAGGAATGGGACAGCCCGCTCGCGGCCTTCGGGGCCGCCCTGGCGCACGAGCAGAAGGTCACTGCGCTCATCGGCAGCCTGGTCGAGATCAGCGTCCAAGAGAAAGACCATGCGGCCCAAACCTTCTTGCAGTGGTTCGTCACTGAGCAGGTTGAAGAGGAAGCCACGGCAGGCGACATCGTCGGGAAGCTGAAGCTAGTAGGCAATGAAGGAAACGGGCTCTTTCTGATGGACGGCGAGCTGGCGCAGCGTCAGGCCGCGCCAGACGGCGAGGCGGAAGCGGAGTAGGAACTGACGTATGCTCCAAGCGGCGCTTTCCGGCTCCTTCGCATCCCTCTGGTGAACCGGCGGCGCCGCGGCACGCTTCTGCCGCCGTGCAGATTGCAGATCGGCACGTGTTCGCACCTTCGGTTCCCGCTCTTCTTGGTGCGGACGCGCGCCTCTCCCTCACACGACAGGCCGTTAGGGGTTGCGCGGCCTCCCTGAAGAAGACTGTCCCCCCCGACGTCTCCCTCGCGCGGTACCGTCCGGCGGAATCTCAGGCAGATCTCCCTCCGAGGCATTGGAGCCGGAGGGGATCTTCGCATGTTGACAAACCGCAACCTATGCGTTATCTTGTACTTTCGCACGTTCTCTTATAGCTGTTCTTAGCCTCGATTACTCAACCGGCGACGTCAATGGCCGAGCGCGGCAGCATCATCGGTACCAGCCCGCCGATCCGACAGATCCTCGACATCATGGATCGGGTGACCCAGAATCGAGAGGTCTCCGTTCTGCTCTGCGGCGAAACGGGCACGGGGAAGGAGATAGTCGCTCGCGCGATCCACGACCAGAGCTCGACAGGAAGTGAGCTGTTCGTTGAGGTCAACTGCGCGGCGATTCCCGAGCACCTGCTCGAGTCCGAGCTCTTCGGCTACGAGAAGGGGGCCTATACGGGCGCCGACCGGGCCAAGAAAGGGTTGTTCGAGCTTGCCGACGGCGGGACCCTGCTGCTGGACGAGATCGGTTCGATGAGCCTGGGGCTCCAGGCGAAGATCCTGAAGGCCATCGAAGAGAAGACCTTCAGACGGCTGGGCGGGGAACGCGAGGTCCAGGTGCGTGTCCGGATCATCGCGAGCACGAATATAGACCTTGCCGCCGCCATGCAGGAAAACGGCTTCCGGCAGGATCTCTTCTACCGCCTCAACGAGATCCAGATCACAC
>JASLMQ010000584.1 GCA_030746455.1 Candidatus Latescibacterota bacterium | reverse complement strand
GTCGGAGGCCCTGGCCGCCTGGCGGATCAGTCCCAGATGCCCCTCGTGCAGGGCACCCATCGTGGGCACCAAGCCGATCCGCTGCCCCGACGCCCTCATCCCGTCGGCTACGCGATGCATCTCCGCAACCGTCTCGATGGTTCTGACGCCGCTCATCACGCAGGATCCGCGCTCTCAGTCGGAAATCGGCCCGCTCTCACATCCGACACGAAGGCCTCGCCGGCCCCGATGATCTCCTCCCGAAGGTGTGCGTACTTCCTGGCGAAGGAAGGGACATCGGGATAGAGTCCCAGCAGGTCGCTGACCACCAGAACCTGGCCATCGCAGCGAGGCCCCGCCCCGATTCCGATGGTCGGTACGGCAACCGAACCGGTAATACGCTCCGCCAGCTCCGCCGGGATGAACTCGAGGACCACAGCGTAGCAGCCTGCCTCGTCCAGCCCCGAGGTCTCCCGCTGTATCCGCTGCGCCGACGAGCTTTTCGTGCCCTGGCGGACGAATCGGCTCGCGGTCTGAGGGAGAAGGCCCACGTGCCCCATCACGTCCACACCGTTGGCCACCAGGTGCGCCACGACCTCGTACTCGGGTCCCTCCAGCTTCACGCTATCGGCTCCCGCCTCGGTCAGCCTGAAGGCATTCTCCAGCGCCGTTTCCCGATCCGTGTAGCTCCCGTAGGGCATATCCGCCAGCAGATGGGTCTGTTGCACCCCCCTGCGAACCGCGCCAAGGTGGTGGAGAATCATCCCCATGCTGACTTCTGCCGTGCGCTCGAGTCCCAGCTCGACCTGACCCAGGGAATCCCCCACGAACAGGATGTCCAGACCGCACCCATCCAGGGCGCACGCGGTGGGATAGTCGTACGCCGTGAGCATCACGATCCTGGACCGCCCCTTCATCGCGCGCACATCCTGAGCCGTCTTCATCGGCTATGCCTCCGCGTGGGTCAGTCCGCAGTAGCGAGTACCGGCAGGGGGCGAAGAGATTTCCTTCAGGAGTACGGACAGATCTTCGGGCTGGTTCACGAGATCGACCTGAGAGACATTGACCACCAGCAGCGGGGTCTCCACGAAATGGAAGAAGTAGTGATTGTAGGCCTCGACCAGGCGGGACAGATGTGCTTCATCCATCAGCCGTTCGTACGCGGGACCGTGTCGATGGACCTGCCTGAGCAGGTCCTCTGCCGAATTCTGAAGATAGATCACCAGATCGGGCCTGGGCACATCGCCCTGGAGACTCTCGGAAAGCCGCTCATAGAGGGAAAGCTCGGCGTCCGACAACGAGACGTGGGCGTAGATCCCGTCCCGGGCGAAGAGGTAGTTGCTAACGACCACCTCGTGGAACAGGTCCATCTGTCGGAACTCGCTCTGCTGCCTGAAACGGCTGAGCAGAAAGAAGGCCTGGGTCTGGAACCCGTAGCGCTCCGGGTCCTCGTAGAACAGCGGAAGAAAGGGGTTGTCTTCGGCGATCTCCAGGACGAGACGGGCACTCAAATGCTGGCCCAGAAGCTGGGCCAGGCTCGTCTTGCCCACGCCGGGAGGCCCCTCGATCGCGATATATCGCACCACGTCTTGCCTCTCATCGGGCGGCAGGCAGGAGAGAGAGGCCCTTCGCCCGTCTGATGCAGCACGCCGAGTCCAAGCGCGACACAAGCCTTCGGTAGGTCTGTTTCAACAGGGGATGCAGGCCATCGGGATCGAGGTCGCAGAGCGGAACCAGGACGAAGGACCGCTCGTGGAGGTAGGGATGAGGTACGTGGAGACCCTCTTCATCGATGACCGTCTGGTCGTAGAGGAGCAGATCCAGGTCAAGCGTCCTTGGGCCCCACTTCTCCGCTCGAACCCGACCATGGTCCCTCTCAACTTCCAGGAGCAGGTCCAGGAGGCCCCGCGCCGACAACGCCGTTCCCACCTCCAGAACGGCATTGAGGAAATCCGGCTGGTCGGTGTAGCCCACCGGCGCTGTTTCGTAGACGTACGATCCATCGATCAGACGGACCTCGGGATGCCGGCCGAGGGCGATCGAAGCACGATGCAGTGCCGTAGCCCGATCTCCCAGGTTGGCCCCCATGCCAACATAGGCCGTTGCCATTCACCCGCCCCGCCTCACCTCGACCTCGATGCCGTCGAAATGGCCTGGAACGGGGGGATTCGGCTTGCGAACCCTCACCGCAAGTCGATCGATGCCGAACTGCGCCTGGAGGACCTCCGCGATCCGGTCCGCCAGGGACTCTACGAGCTCGAACCGCTCTCCGGTCACCACGTCCTCGATGGCCGCGTAGACGTCGGGGTAGTTCACCGCGCGTCCACCGTCATCCCTTGAGAACCCCCTGAAATCCCCAAAGATATCGAGATCGACCTCATACCGTTGTCCGAGCCGTTCCTCTTCCGCCAGGAGCCCATGGTAGGCGTAGAATGCCATGTTCTTCAGGCGCAGAACATCGCTTCCCATCGTGTCAGCTTGCTCCTCTCCTGCGCCGGGTACGGACCCGTCCAAACCGGATCGATCTCGCAAAACGGCAGAAACAGCGGGCGCGCGCACACCTTATCAATATAAGTGAACAGATGTTCAGAATCAACACAAAAAGCCAACGCGGTTTTCACCGGTAGATCAGGGCTGTCCGGGGGGCTGAGCGCGCTTTGAGGGAAAGCCCTTGACAAGGTGCCGCAGCCAGGCCTTTATTCCACGACGGGGTGGACCGACACGTCCACCCAAAGCGATGGAGCCAGGCGATGCAGCGGCGAGCCAAACGACAAAGCCACGCGGCGGGGATGGGTTCCTACCATTTCCTGGTGGGGCTGGCAGCCTTCTGCCTGATCGGGTGCGGCGTGAACCACGGCCTGGACGTGGGTCCCCCAGATGGCACAGGAATCAGGGGTGCCCTAGTCTTCCACGGCATCTGGCCGGGCGAAACCGCCGATGTGGCCGTTGCGGTTTACAAGAAACGGCCACAAGAGCTGACGGACTTCTTCGACATCGCTGGCTGGGACACCACGGTGACCCTCGGCGCCTCGCGATTCGAATACACCGTCCCCCTTGAGGAGCCCGGGTCCTACGAGTGGGTCGTGGTCGCCTGGCGGCCGCAAGGTGGATTCTGGGACTTCACCTCCCTCCTGGGGTGCTACCACGTGGCGCCAGACACACTTCCAACCCCGGTGGAGGTCCGGCTGGGTGAAACCACCAAGAACATCGACATTCAGGCGCATCTGGACCTCGTTCGTGGGGTGGATCTCCCCGACCGCGAGATCTGCACGGGTTTTCTGCCTCCTCTGCCTGATCTGGGTCTCAAGCCCACAGGCGGCGCGGTCCGGTACCCTGAGCGGCCTGGTCACAGACGCTGAGACCGGCTCCCCCCTCCCGGCCGCCAGCATCGTGCTGCTGGGAACGGGTCTGGGATCGATCACGGATCCGGACGGCAACTATCGCCTCTCGGGGCTGCCGCCGGGCTCCTACGACGTGTCGGTCTCGATGCTCGGATACGCCCCGGAGCTGCGCCGGAGGATCCAGGTGCCACCGACGGGATCGGTTCACCTGGAGGTCGGACTGCGGCCGACCGCCCTGGACCTCCTCGCGCTCGTTGTCTCCGCAAGCAAGCGCCCCCGAAGTTTCGTCGATGCCCCCACAAGTGTCTCGCTGATCTCGTCGGAAGACCTCGAATCGCACAATGCCATCTCGCTGGACGAATCGCTGGACACCGTACCCGGGGTGCACATGGTCAGTGGACAGGTCAACGTCAGGGGATCCAGCGGCTACTCCAGGGGCACGGGAAGCCGCGTGCTCCTGCTCATCGACGGTTTCCCGGCGCTATCCGCCGACAACGGCGAGGTCAAATGGGATGCCATTCCGATGGACCAGATCCAGAGGGTGGAGGTCATCAAGGGAGCCGGGTCCGCCCTCTACGGCACGGGGGCGCTGGGCGG
>JASLMQ010000583.1 GCA_030746455.1 Candidatus Latescibacterota bacterium | reverse complement strand
AACTCATCGAGAAGATCGAAACCTTCACCGAGCACTACAACGCGAGCGCCAACCCTTTCCAGTGGACCGCGACACCCGAGTCGATCCTTCAGAAGATCGAACGATTATGTAAATCTATTTCCGGGACGAGACACTAGCTTCAATCCGACGAAATCGGGGGGTGCGAGTGGCGCGAAGCGCCTGGGTACCCAGGTTCCGCCTCGGGCCCAGGCCTGGATCCTTCATCCCTCCCTTTGTGAGCCAACGCCCGGGCCTTCCTCCACCTGGATATGCCCTTCTTTCGTGTTTTTCGTGTCTTTCGTGGTGACCGGGTTCTGTCGAATCAAGGCTAGAACTCGACGCGTGCATCCTGCGTGCTCGATTCGTATAGCGCGATCTTCATATTCTCTGTGCCGCCCATCGATAATAGTCCCTTGATCTCGCCATCCCTTCAGCGCTGAATACCCATCAGCTCCAGGTACTCCCCCATCGCTGTGCGCAGATTCTCGGCCCTTTTGATGCCACAAGCTTCCTCCGCCCGCGCCGCTGTGTCGAAGAAGCACTCCGTCGCCGCTATCAGGACCTGCGCCACCGTGTCCGCCCGCACCGTGCCGACCAGCGTCCGCTCCAACGCGGCCAACCGATCAGCAGGCAGGTCGTCCACCTCCCTGAAGTGCTTCGTGGTGCATTCGCAGAGCAGCCCCTCGATCTCGATCGTGCGATCCCTCATCTCCTGCAGGTAGAACAACGCCCGCCACGGTTTCCCTCGCTTGATCGACACGGCCACGTGGGTCACGTAGTGCCAAATCGAGTCCAGCCGTCGGCAGTAGGTCTCCTCGAGCTCTGCCCTCTCATCCCGGTCGGGCGGTCGAGACATGATCGCTTCGATCTCGTCCGTTCTGTCGAACAGAATCCGCCAGTTGGGGGAATGGGCCGAGAGCACGCCGAGAGATTGGAACGAGATGTCCAGCTCCATGAAATCCTCGAGGATGATGGCATACAGCCCAACCTCAGGTCCTCGCACGTCCTCGAAACACCATAGGACGGGCAACGCCCCCTCGAGCGCCTCCCGCCAGTCCCCGAAGACGTTCAGCGCATCCTCATTCCGCTGTACGACGGCGACCACATCGAGATCGGCCCATCGATCGGCCTCCTCCCGTGCCCCCGACCCCACGTGGACCGCCCCACCGATCCTGGAGTCCTCCCGCAAGACCGATCCGAGCCGTTCCAGCAAGCGTTGTCGAGACTCAGGGGTATATAGCTGCGATTCCATCAGACCGCCCCTCCTCTGTCCAATGGGACAGACCAACAGGCTGGCGTGTTCCCGTTGCGTGCAAGGAAGAAAGGGCCTGCGATGGCATCATCGCAAGCCCTTTCTCCAATGCGAATGAGTGCTGCCTACTTCGGCGGAGTCCAGGCATCCAGCTTGGGCAGAACCGACTCAAGCGTGTAATTCGGGTAGACCCAGTAGGTCAACCCACTGAAATGCTGTCCGTTGATCTCAAAGGCGATCAGGATGCACGGATTGTTCCGCGTCAGCTCCGGCAGGATGGCCTCCTTGTCCGTCACCAGCTCCGCATCCGAGATGGTGATCGGCTCCAGAGACTGCCAGACGGCCTGGGTCTCCTGCACGTCGCGCGCGTGGACCTTGGCCATCACGGCGGCCTCCTCCGGCGTCAGCGCGGCCTCCGTCTTGTGACCGAGCTCCTGCTCGAGAAAGGCGTTGGCCACATGCACGTTGTACTCGATGAGTGCCGGCCCCCCAAGCGGCTCCAGGCGGCACGGATAGGCCACGCACGGGTTGTTGAACGAGATGATGATCTCCCCCAAGGTCGTCTGATCGACGAAGGCGATCTCCACGTCGATGATGTGCCCCAGGGCCTCGGTGTAGTGCTTGTGCAGGATTTGAGCGAGCTCCGTGTGCAGCGTCTCCATCTTCCTCTGCTGATCCTTCGATAGCGCGATCATGGCGACCTCCCGACTCTTGAGGTGTGCTACGTGTCTCCCACGTGATGAAGGTGAGCTCTGCACGGAGCGAAGACTTCCAAGCCAAGATATCCCTGCTCCCTCCCTCTACTTGATTAGATGCCGGCTCCAGCGGAAGGTAACAGCAGGCCCTCCCTAACGCCTCTCCCTTCGTGATCTTCGTGGTGAATGCTTCACGACGGGTTCGGCTTGGCCCTATGATGCACCGCGTTGGGCAGCCGATAGCGAACTCGGCCGCCGGAGATCGTGCGCGCCGGGTACGTGAAGAGCTCGACCTCGTCGCCATGCATCCTGAAGCCGGGGTTCTCCCTCACGTGGATCCAC
>JASLMQ010000582.1 GCA_030746455.1 Candidatus Latescibacterota bacterium | reverse complement strand
AACTCATCGAGAAGATCGAAACCTTCACCGAGCACTACAACGCGAGCGCCAACCCTTTCCAGTGGACCGCGACACCCGAGTCGATCCTTCAGAAGATCGAACGATTATGTAAATCTATTTCCGGGACGAGACACTAGCTTCGAGGTGTTATACAAGACCTTCGTGTCACGGATATACCTCGCTGGGACAGGCCTGAGTGAGGATCCACAGCACGATTTCGCGTTCCCCTATCTCACCGAACCTATCACGGGCAGCCGAGTTCTGCCGTTTCCTCCCGAGGATTTCCTCTTGACGACAGGCCCACCGCTCCACGGTGCCGTCAGACCGTCGGCACCGGCCTTCCTGAGGCTGAAAGGCAGCGCCGCGGACCAGCAAGTGGCGGTCAGCACCGATTTCGAGGGAAGATTCCGATCGCTGCTCATCCCCGTGCCCCGGGATTTCCAGCCGCGACTGATGCTGCCGAAGGACTTCTTCGCCGGCGTGACACTGGATAGGGCATTGAGCGCCGCCTATGTCGCCGGCAGTCCTGTGCGCGTATCCGGTGCCGTATCCAACCCCTCGACATCGCGTGGCTACCTCGAGTTCGTACCGCGCGACAGCACCAAGGAGGCGGTAGAGTTCCCTTTTGACATTACAGACGGTCGGTTTACGCGACTCATCACCTTCGTTGAGTCGCAAGCAGGAACCTATGATCTCCGGTTGTACGCGGGGGAGAAGGGGAGTTCCTTGTCGTTCCTGGGAGGCTTCGCACCGGTGAGTGTCTCTGCTGCTGGGCCTCGGCTGGAGGTCTTGCCCCCGAACTACTTCCTAGGCCTAAGGTTGGCGGAGCCGCTGCTCACATCGTACGGCGTGGGCCAGGCCATCCGTATCTCTGGTCGTGCCACCGATGGATCGGTCACACGGATCGGGTTCAGTTTTGTGCCCCGTGACACTTCGCATCCTGAGGTCGCATACTACTGTCCTGTGTTTGGCCGACGGTTCGAGCGTATCATTGTTTTTGCACCATCGCAGGCTGGCGATTACGACCTGTATGTGTACAGCGAGCAGGACTGGAGCACGTGGACGTTCCTTGGCGGGTTCTCTCCCATACAGGTCGCCGCCATCGGTTCGGAGCGCGTTTATCTCCCGGTGGACTACTTCACGGGCGTCACCCTCGAGGCGCCCCTGCCGATATTGTACGCCGTGGGCGAGCCCGTGCAGGTCTCGGGCACGCTACCCGACCCCGTCATGAACTTGGCCGGACTGTGGTTCATTGCAGGAGAGGACACCATACGGTTCATGATGAATGTGACGAACCGGCACTTCAGCGACACTATCACGTTCAGCGCTGCTCAGACCGGGATCTACAGCGTGGATTTTCTGACATTTTCCGACGATGACTCCTGGTATCATGGGTCGTACTACCCCTTGGAGGTCACGGCCACCCCTCCAGAAGAGATCGCCGGGGACGCAAACCGCGACGGCACAATAGGCGTACGAGACGCCAGCCTGGTGCTGCGGGCGGCAGCCGACCTGGAGGCGCTCTCGCCCAAACAGAGGGCGAACGCCGACGTGGATCAGAACAATGCGATCAACGCTCAGGACGCGATCCTCATTCTTCGGTTTATGGCGGGCCTGGTGGATTCCCTGACCAAGCCTGCTGTGACATCGGCTCTACCGGTCCCGAGCGAGCACGGGATCCCCCGCCTCGAGTTCCTTGCAGATCACGGAATGGTAATGGAACTCTCGCTGAGTCTCCCGGCGGGAACCGCCGGTGGGGACGTGGCGCTCACGGTTGGGACACGGGAGACACGCGTGGTGGATCTGTGTGTCCGTGGCCTCGGCAAAAATGTCTTAACGGCCATCAACACGGACAAGGCAGGAGCGACCAGAATCGCCTTTGCCGGGGCCAGGGGACAGCCACACCCGACCTTCCTCGTGCTCCACATTCTACTACCGGATTCCGTGCGGAGGCAAGGGCTGTCGATCGGACTGGAGGGGCATCTGTACAACGCCGAAGCGCTGCCGGTCGTGGAGATCCATACGCATCAGGCCTTCCCGATGGACCTCCCAGCGGAATACAGGCTGTTGCAGAACCACCCCAATCCATTCAACCCCTCCACGACCATTCGCTACGACCTCCCTGCGCCCCGTCACACCGTGCTCACGATATACAACATATTGGGTCAGGCCATTCGTATCCTCGTCAACGATCGGATGATGGCAGGACGGCACGCTGCCGTGTGGGACGGCAAGGACGCACGCGGAAGACCCGTTGGTGCTGGGATCTACGTGTACAGACTGACGGTCGACCAAGGCCGCTTCGTGAGTACCCGGAGAATGCTCCTCCTCAAGTGATGGATATGCGGGCCCTTGTTCTGCGGAACGCAGCAAGCAGCTCAGGGACCGAGGACGATGCGCGATGAGACACGGGTCGAGACTTCTGTGCTGCCTTCTATCCTGTGCCTTCATAATGGCAACGCCGTGGGCGGTGCGCGCACGGGCGTTGAGTGTCACCAATGCCTCGGCCGCGCCCGGGTCAACGAACGTCGCCGTTTCCATAGACATCGACTACGCCGGGGGCCTGGTTGGGGCACGGTTCGTGCTGGCCTACGACACCTCTGCAGTGATCCTCAGGGATGTTGCAACGACACCTCTGACAGCGGATTTCTCGCTGGTATCCAATACCAGTGTGGACGGACGGGTCACCATTGTCCTGGCGCGTGGGACTGCCATCATCACGGGACCCGACGCTATGGTCACGGTGACCTTTGATGTGAGGGACAGTGCAAGCCCGGGTGCCTATCCGTTGGTCCTTGTTGAGGCCAGGATCGAAGACGGCGAGCAGGCCCTTCCTTTGAACCTGATCACCTCCGGCACATTCACCGTGTACGGACCCCCTCCGGTTGCCGGCTTCGCTGGTCTGCCCACCTCGGGCACGGCTCCCCTGATGGTCAGGTTCGTGGACACGTCCACGAACGACCCGACGTCCTGGTCATGGGATTTCGGCGACGGGGCCTCCAGCAGCCATCAGAACCCTGTGCATTCCTATGAGTCGGCCGGCCAGTATACGGTCTCCCTGACGGTTACCCATGCGGGCGGAAGCGATGAGGAGACCCAAGACGCCTACATCCAGGTTCACGCGGAGCCCCCGGCCGTCGTGCCCATTGGCACCATCACGACGGTTGCTGGTGACGGGTTCAAAGACGGTGTGCTCGGGTCCGGACGCTTCTTCGGTGACGGCCGGCTGGCCACTACCGCGAGTCTCAACGCGCCCTCCTGCGTCTTCACGGATATTGCAGGCCACGTGTACGTTTCGGATAGCCAGAACCACCGGGTTCGGAAGGTCGATGCGAGTACGGGGGTCATCAGCACCGTGGCGGGGAACGGATCCGGCGGCTTCTCGGGCGACGGAGGACCCGCGACCGAAGCCAGCCTGAGTTACCCCGGTGGCATCTTCCTGGATGGTGGGGGGCATCTCTACATTGCGGATACGAACAACCACCGGGTCCGGAGGGTCGACGCAGGTACCGGTGCCATCACGACTGTGGCAGGGGACGGTGTGTTCGGCTTCACGGGAGACGGGGGACCCGCCACTCTGGCACGGTTGAGGCTGCCGACCGGTATCTGCGTGGGCTCTGAGGGAGGCCTCTACATCGCGGATCGGCTCAACCATCGGGTCCGACGGGTGGATGGCGTCACGGGTACCATCACGACGGTGGCGGGCAGCGGAACAGGAGACTACGGCGCCGGCGACTACGGGGGCGATGCGGGGCCTGCAACCGAGGCCGGCCTGCACGAACCCGTAGACGTGTTCCTGAGCCCCGGAGGAGACCTCTACATCGCGGACCGGCTGAACCATCGGGTCCGACAGGTCGATGGGACGACGGGAACCATAGCGACCGTGGCAGGAAGCGGCGGAACGGGGCCTGACGCCGGCGGGTTTTCGGGCGACAACGGACAGGCCACCGAGGCGACCCTGACCGAGCCTGAGGGCCTCTTCGTGGATGGCGGTGGCAATCTGTACGTTGCTGACGCGCTTAATCGGCGGATCCGCAAGGTGGACACGTCCGGGACGATTACCACGGTTGCGGGCTACGGCGACGTGGGACACACCGGCGACGGCGGCGTGGCGACACTGGCCAGTCTGGGCACCCCGTGCGCCTTCTTTGTGACCCCAACCGGCGATGCGTATGTCGCCGACAGACTCGATCACCGGGTGCGCCACATCCGGGGGATTGGTGAGCCAACCGTGTTGCAGCCAGGCATCTTCGCCCCGCCCACAGATCCGGTCTCACCGCTCGTGATCGCCACCGTGGCCGGCGGGGGCGGCGAACGCTACGGGGGAGACGGCGCTCCGGCAACCCTGGCAAGCCTGAACAGCCCGGCGGGAATCTTCATCGGCGGAAAGGGGAACCTGTATATCGCCGACGCGGACAACCACCGGGTCAGGATGGTTGACGCATCGGGCACGGTTGCCACCGTTGCCGGCGACGGGTACACAACGGCTCCATTCGGGCTGGGCCGGTACGGTGGTGATGGAGGCTATGCCACCCTAGCGAGTCTGGAATTCCCTACGGCGTGTGCTGTGGACAGCACAGGGGACATCTACATCGTGGACACCGGCAACCACCGGATCCAGAAGGTGGACGCACAGACGCGAACGATCACGACAGTAGTGGGAGACGGCTTCGAGGATGACGACGGGGAAGGAAGGTTCGCGGGCGACCTGAGACCGGCCACTCAGGCAAGTCTCAACAGCCCGACGCAGGGGATCTTCCTGGACCCGGCCGGTAATCTGTACATTTCAGATACGGCAAACCATCGTGTACGCAGAGTCGATGTGGCCACGGGCGTTATTGCGACCATCGCCGGTGATGGATTCGCGGACGAAGACGGGAAAGGCCGATTCTCCGGGGACGGAGGGCCTGCGGCCCGCGCAAGCCTGTTCTTCCCCAACGGAATATTCGTGGATCAGGAACACGATCTGTACATAGCGGATTCGTACAACCACCGGATTCGGAAGGTCGATGGGACGACGGGCGTCATCAGCACAATCGCCGGCGATGGATTCGCGGACGACGATGGAGTCGGCAGGTTTGGGGGAGATTCCGGGCCGGCGACCCTGGCCAGTCTCAATGACCCCTGCCACGTGTTCGTTGACGCCTCCGGGGATGTGTACATTGCCGACCAGGACAACCATCGGCTGCGCGTCGTCGAGGCCGCCACGGGCATCATGAGGACCGTCGCGGGCACCGGCCGAGAAGGCGGCTTCGGCCACGGGAGATTCGGGGGGGACGGAGGATCTGCGACCAACGCGACGCTGTGGTTCCCCACCGGCGTTTCGGTGGATGCGTCCGGTACCCTTTACATCACGGATATGGGCAACGATCGGATCCGGACGATTGAGGGTCTCGCAGCGCCCACCCGTCTCGTCGTTGGTGTCTATGAGCCTGCGGGCAGCGCGCAGATCACGAAGACACCGGACTTCACAGGGGACGGGCGGGTGAACTTCGCGGACTTTGTCGAGTTCGCTCAGAACTTCGGGAAGCGCGAGACGGATCTGGGTTACGATCCGCGGTATGATCTGAACGACAATGGCTCGATCGGTTTTGGCGACTTCGTGCTGTTCGCGCAGAACTTCGGCAAGCCCGTGACCAGCGCCACGTCCCTCGTCACAGGGCCGCCATAGAGTTGATCGGTCCGGACGAGCCCTTTCCGCGGATGTTGGGGCGTACCCGCCCAAGGCACCACGCACAACAGCGCGCTCCATACCCCCGCCACCTCGGTGGCCTACTGATGCGGCCTAGCTCCCTGGCCGTGGCAGCTTTCCGGGGCGATGCGCTGCAGCCGGATGACATGACATGCGTGGTGGTGCGGGTGGAGAATCAGCAGGTGTGCCCGCGTGGTGTCCACAAAGTGTCCATCGGTTTGTATAAGTGGGCTAAGCTCCTTACATCTGCACTACACTCCGTTCAACTCGTAACCGATTGTGGCTTAAACGCCTATCTCGTAAGCGCCGTTTTAACAGCAGGTTGTAAAATCGCCTGCACCGGATCTATAATCCGTAGGTCTTGTGGGTAGAGACGAGGCCGCGGAGGTGTTTCTCTGCGGCCACCTCCACCAACCGGAAGAGGGGGCCCCCGAACTTTCGTTCGGAGGCCCCCGTGCTTCTTTACCCAAGCCGCTACGAGATCAGATTGGCCTACCACCTCGGTCCGGGGTGGCTCTACCGTCCGACCTTGCACCTC
>JASLMQ010000581.1 GCA_030746455.1 Candidatus Latescibacterota bacterium | reverse complement strand
TGGGCAGCGAGGATTTCCAATCTGAGCTCCAGGCCGAGTATTTCCTGGATCCGGAGGCCTCCGACCAGCTCATCCGCCTATTGAGCTCACAGAGGGCGGTGACCCGGGCCGACCTGCCGCACCGGCACCACCTGCTGGTGGAGCGGGTCGAGTCCGGTCCCGGAGGTGTCCCCGGGCACCAGATCGTCCTGCACACGTTCTGGGGGAACCGACTCAACCGCCCGTTCGGACTGGCCCTGGAGGCCGCGCTGGGAGAGCGCTACGGGGTGGATCCCGAGATCTATGTCCACAACAACTGTGTCGTGCTCGCTCTGCCCGATGAGAGCCCGGCTGAGGAGATCCTCTCGTTCGTGACAACGGCGAATCTCGACGGGCTGCTGAGGCGACGGCTGGAGCGGAGCGGGTTCTTCGGCGCGCGGTTCAGGGAGAGCGCGGGACGTGCCCTGCTGCTCGAGAAGCGTAGACGCTTCGAGCGGATGCCCCTGTGGATGAGCCGGCTGAAGTCACAGAAGCTGCTCAACGCGGTCCTGGAGTACGAGGACTTCCCGATCCTGCTGGAGGCCTGGCGGACGTGTCTCCAGGATGCGTTCGACCTGGAGCACCTTCACCAGGTCCTGGCCGAGCTGGAATCCGGGTCCATCAGGTGGTCCGAGACCGAGACACCGAGGCCGAGCCCGTTTGCGGGGGCCGTGACGTGGCGCCAGGTCAACCATTACATGTACATGGACGACGCGCCGAAGTCGGGTCAGTCGTCCAGCCTGAGCAGCGATCTGATCCGGGACGTGGCTCTATCTCCGGGGCTTCGACCTCAGATCCCGGAGGAGATCGCCGCGGAGTTCGGCCGCAAACGGCAGAGGCTGAGCGAGGGCTACTCACCCCAATCGCCTCAGGACCTTCTAGACTGGGTCAAGGAGCGCCTGCTGATACCAGCCGGGGAGTGGACGGACCTGCTGGCGGCGATGGCGCGGGACCACGAGCTGGATCCGGGAGAGGTCGAAGATGCGCTCGCCGGCAAGATCACGCGAATCTCGCCCGATGCCGCCGAGGAGCCGCTGGTGATCGCGCTCGAGCAGGAGGCCCGCATCAGGACCGGACTCCTGGGAGAGGAGGATGCGTCCGGGTCCAACGACGATAGCGAAGACCCGGCCGGGTCCCAGAACGACGACGAGGATCCCGCCGGATCCAACGACTACGACGAGGATCCGGACGATGTGCTGACCTCGATCCTCGGTGAGTGGCTGCAGTTCTATCCGCCGCGGGAGATCTCCACCGTCGAGTCCGTGCTGGGTGTCGACGCCTCTCGCCTGGCGAGGGCACTAGAGGAGCTTGTCGAGGCTCAGAAGGCGGTTGTGGGTGACCTCATCATCGAGGGGGAGGACCGGGTCTGCGACAGGGAGAATCTCGAGATCCTGCTCAGGCTCAAGCGGGCCCAGGCCGTGCCCTCCTTCAGAGCCCTGGACATCCGCTGGTTGCCGGTATTCCTGGCCCAGGCGCAGGGCCTGGTGGATCCGGCCGAGGACTTCGACGGGATGGCCGCGCGGTCCGATCGCCTTGTCGGGTACTACGCGCCTGCGGGGTTCTGGGAGTCGGACATCCTGCCGGCCAGGTCGTCGCGCTACTCGCAGGCCTGGATGGACCGGCTTGTGCAGGAGGGAAGCCTGTGCTGGGTTGGGACAGAGGACCGAAAGGTCGCGCTCTTCTACGAGCCCGAAATGGATCTCATGGCCGCAGGACCGTCGGTTACCGAGGAGGGTGAGGAGGAGACGCCTCCCGGTGGGGAGGACGATGATCTGGATGCGCTCTTCCCGGATCCCACGGCCCGGTACGGGTTCACAACGATGCTCAGCCGTTCGGGCAAGAGCGCTGACGCGCTCGCGCAGGCATTGTGGGACGGCGTCTGGGAGGGACGGGTCACCAATGACAGCTTTGCCGCGCTCCGTCGGGGTGTCGAAACGCGCTTCAAGCCCCCCCGGGCGCCCTTCGTCTCCGGCGGCAGAAGGGGAAGAACGCGTCGGCGCGGATTCGATCAGTGGCGCTCGTCATCCCCGTTCGCGGGGAACTGGTACCTGCTCCCCCAGATCGTGGATGCGGGCGACCTGCTGGAGCACGAGGAGCGACTGAAGGACCGTGTGCGCGTGCTGCTCGACCGGTACGGGATCCTGTTCCGGGAGCTGCTCCTTCGGGAGGCGCCAGGCTTCCAGTGGTCCGACCTGTTCCGGTCGCTCAGGTTGATGGAGCTGTCGGGCGAGGTGGTGACGGGGCACTTCTTCGAGGGAATCACGGGACCGCAGTTCATGTCGCACCAGGCCTTCAGGCGACTGCAGAACGGTCTCCCAGATGATCTCATCTACTGGATGAATGCCGCGGATCCCGCGTCGGCCTGCGGCCTCACGCTCGAGTCTCTGCGGGGACATCTGCCCCGGCGGGTGACCACGACCCACATGGTGTTCCGTGGACCTGACGTCGTGCTCCTTTCACGACGGAACGGGAAGATCCTGGACTTTTCGATACCCCATGATGATCCCGACATGGAGGCCTGCCTGGTGGGCCTGAGACATCAGCTCTACCGCGAGTTCCAGCCGCTGAAGCAGATCAGCGTGGAGACGATCAACGAGGCGAATGCGGCGGACAGTCCGTACGTGGGGTGTCTGAGAAGCTCGTTCGAAGTGAGGAAAGACTTCAAGATCGTAAAGCTGCACAGGAAGATGGGAGGGCAGGAGAGGCGGAAAGCATTGTAAATTAGGAAATTGAGAATTGTGAATTGTCTGTCCGGGCCTGGAGGCAGGGCGGGTCCCGGGGTGCATCTAGATATGAGAGGTGGACCCAGAGCCTGCTCTGCCTCCTTTGCGTTCTTTGCGTGCTTGCCCTGCCCGTCCGAAACGGCGGGGGGTGGTACCTGAGGCTCTTGACATCACGAGCAAACGTGTGCAAATAGGGGGCGGGAGCGGAGGGCGGTTGGGAACGGGTGGCGATCGACGCGAGAGGACGATCTGGTAACCCGGAGGAGACCGCTATGGCGCGCGGATCCGGCACCGACACGCAGATGACCTTCCCGCTGAACCAAGAGCGGGTGACACCGTCACTCGCCCATTCGATCTACAGTACGGTGCGATCGGCGGTGAACCGACTCAACCGCGATCACACTTTGCTCGCGGACTTCGAGGCACTCGCACGGTCCAAGTCGCTTAGATTCCCCGTTGGTGACGACGACCTGGAGGCCGCGGCGATGGTGGCCCTGGCCACCTGCCTTCGACGGAACAGGGATCTGCTCCACGAGATCGACTCACTGAGGCTGGAGCTCTCGCAGGTCCTGAGTGACGCGATGGACGATGCGGCGGGTTCGGGGATGAGAAGGGCGTCTGCGCGCCTCAATGCTGAAGCCCAAGCCGGCTCCGTGTAGAGCTGGGAACTGCGAAACACGCCAGAGACGCGAAAGAGAGGACAGGGGAATTGGGCGGCGCGATGCGCCGCCTAATTCACGCAAACGACCGATGACGGCTCACGACATCCTCTGACGGAGACGAGAATGGAGACCCGTCCTTTCCAATCCTGCTTCACGCAAACCTTCGACGTCATCGTGTTCGGCGCCGGTTACCCGGCGTTCGGCGCAGCGTTGCAGGCGCAAAGCGATGGCAAGAGCGTCTGCCTGGTCAACCGGCAGGCCGACCTGCTGTGGGAGAGCGGCCGGGCCTTTGCGCCTCACGCCGGCGCGTCCGAACACCCGCTGTGGCTGCAGTGGGCAGATGCCCTCAAGAGCCGAAATGCCGCGGCGGACGCCGAGATCGACGGGGCGCTCGCGGAGGTGATCGCAACCGAATGCATCGCCGCGCGGGATATCCACGTCCTCTACTACAGCACGCCCGTCGCCGCCGAAACGCAGAGTGATCTCCTGGTGTCCGTCCTCGTTGCCACCAAGTCCGGGTACGGGCGCCTGTCCGCCCGGCAGTGGATCGACGCCACGGAAACCGGAGAAGTCCTCGGCCTCCTGCACGACACGTTTCCCCTCAAGACACCCGTGCAGCGCACCCTCTTCGCCTACTACCAGAAACTGGACTGGCCGGATACCGGGGCCGTACAACTAACGCTGGATAACGGCATCGATCTCGAACTGCAGCCCAGCCTCTGGCCCCGGCAGCGGCGCCTGGTCGTCCGCTTCCCCGGCATCGCCACGGCTCCCCGCCGGCAGTTCATCCCCGCCCTCCAGGCCCTGTTCGACGCCCATCCGGAATTGATGGCCGACGCCGTTATGAGCCACTGCAGCCTCGTCGACTATCGCGAATATGGTCCCGCTGAGGTAGTCGTCGAAACCCCCGAGAACCTGGTACCCGCATCCCCTGCCCTCTCGGACCGGGGCGTATCCACGCTGGCCGACCGGTTCGACTTGGGAGCCGGAAGCGCATCCCACCTCGACGACATCGCGGCAGCCGATCCCCCAACCGACATACACACGCGGGCCATTGCCGACCTTCCCATTCGGGACGAGCGCGAAACCGACGTTCTCGTGGCTGGCGCGGGAACCGGCGGCGCCTGTGCCGCCATCGCCGCTGCTCGGGCGGGTGCGGAGACCCTGGTCATCGATCCCTACGAGTTCCCCGGAGGCATCGGCGCCGGGGGGGGCATCCACTGGTACTACTACGGCGTACCCGGTGGCCTGCAGGCCGAAGTCGACCAGCGCACGCTGGATGTCATGCCCCTCTTCGGCGGCAGGCGGGGTGTGCGCGGATTTCATCCCGAGGCCCGCAAACTCGTCCTGGAAGCCATGTTCGACGAATCCGGCGTCACCTTCTTGCGGGGGGCCCTGGTGTGCGACACGCACCGCGAGGGAGGCACCGTCGTCGCTGTGACCGTGGCCACTTCTCAGGGTCTTCAGCAGATCGCCGCCCGAGCCTTCATCGACGCCACCGGGGACGGCGACCTGTGCGCACAGGCGGGTGCGGAATCTGCCATGGGCAGGCAGGGGGACGGCCTGGTGCACGCGTACAGCCAGTCGGCCGGGCG
>JASLMQ010000580.1 GCA_030746455.1 Candidatus Latescibacterota bacterium | reverse complement strand
TGTATCCGGTTACGCCCGAGGATGCCCTGGAGCTGTCTCGTACCCTGGACGCGATCAGGGCATCTGACGAGCAGAACTGCGTAATCGCCCTCTGAGGAGCCTGAAGGCATGAGAAACCTGGTGGCGCCTGCCGTGTATGTTCACGAACGCGTTACGCGCGACACAAGGGCCGTTGCGCGCGTCGAGCGGATGATGACGAAGATCGAGACCCCGAAGATGATCACGGGGATCGACGACGACGAACTGGAGAAGGTGGTGGAGGAAGCGGGGTGGCGCGAGTCGCGGCGGCTGACGGGGATCAAGAAGGTCGGCGATCCGGTGGTGATCTTCAATGCGTTCGACTTCGACCTGCCCGACAGTGAGACACGTCAGGGAGGGTCCGACATCTTCCGGGGTGGCGGCGCCTGGACCTTCAGGGACCGCGACCGCGTGATGCGGAACGGCACGGTCTGTCAGTCGGGGTGGGAGCTTCATTCGGTACGGGGCTGCCTCTTCAGATGTGACTACTGCTTCCTGCAGAACGTCCTCAACATCATGGTAAACATCGAGGAAATGGTGGAGCGACTGGAGCCGCTCATCGACGCGCATCCTCAGACGCTCTACAAGTGGGACAGCCAGGCCGACATCCTCACGCTGGAGCCGGAGTACGACGCGTCCAGGCCCATGGGGGAGTTGTTCGGCTCGCAGGACAAGGCTTTCCTGATGCACTACACGAAGAGCGACAACGTGGACGTGCTACGAGACATCGCGCACAACGGGCAGACGATGGTGTGCTGGAGTCTTTCGGCACACACGCAGAGCCGGGCCATCGAGGTGGACACGGCCACGTGTGAGGAGCGGATCGAGGCGATGCGCAAGTGCCAGTCGTGGGGCTACCCGGTACGGTGCAGGCTCTCGCCCGTGATCCCCGTTCACAACTGGCGAGAAGAGAACCGCGCGATGATCGAGCTGCTCTTCTCGATGGCCAGGCCGTGCGTGATCAGTCTGCAGACGCTGTCGCGCTTCCCCGAGTACGAAATGATGCCGCGGACCCTGGATCTCGACCTCCTGGATCCCTCGTTCGTGGAGGCGGCGAAGGAGGCCGAGGAGGAGATGGCCAGGCGCATCGTGGGTCCGCTTCCGCACGAGAAGCGGATGGAAGTCTACCGGTTCCTGGCAGGGGAGATCCAGCGCGTGAGCCCCGAGACCCCATTCTCGGTCTGTCTGGAGGCACCCGAGCTGTGGGAGGAGCTGGGTCCGGAGATCGACGTGTCGTCGCAGGCCTATCCGTGCTGCTGCGGGGGTGTGTGCACACCGGGGCAGCCGATTATGGCGCCGCGTTCGGTGGCCAGTCCTGGAACCTGAGAACCCCGGAACTACGAGATGCGCGAAAGACGCGAACAGGGCAGAGGCGGGAGAATCGGATGACGTCGAAGGAGCGGGTGCAGGCGGCGATCGCAAGGCAGCCCGTGGATCGCGTGCCGATGGGATTCTACGCCGTCGACTGTGATACTATCGAGCGTGTGATCGGGCGTCCCACGCTGGTTCGGAACAAGATCGAGACCCAGATCGCGCTGTGGGAGGGACGCAGGGACGAGCTGGTCGAGTCGATCAAGAAGGACACGGTGGAGTTCTACCGGAAGATCGACTGCGCGGACATCATCCTGCCCAAGGAGGCGGCGATCCTGCCGCCGAAGGACCAGGATCTGGATCCCCCCAAGCGGATCGGGCCGGACCGCTGGGAAGATCGCCACGGACGGATCTACCAGGCAGCACCGGAGGCCAACGAGATCCAGTGCATCCACGCGCCACCTGCCCTCGAACGGACCTACAAGGTGGGGGACTTCGAGAAGCCGGTGGTGGCCGAGCCGCCCGACCCGTCGGTGTTTGAGGCCGTGGATTACGTCCAGCAGGAGCTTGGGGAGGAACGGTATGTGGCCGGCAGGACCGGCGGTATCACAGCCCTCACGCTCCTCGGAGGTACTGAGAACGGGCTCGTGATGTACGCGCTTGAGCCCGACGTAGTGATTGCCGCCAGCCGGCACCGGACGGCCACCCAGAACGCCCAGGACGATTTCATGATCCGGGGCGATCCGCCGGGTGTTCTGATGGAGCAGGATATGGCGGGCTCGAACGGTCCGCTGATATCGCCCGACATGTTTCGGGAGATGTGCCTGCCGTTCATGGAGGAGCGGGTCCAGCACGTCAAAGACCGGGCCCCACAGGTTATCTTCCACAACTGCGGGCGGACGATCCCGCTGATGGAGATGTTCATCGAGTGCGGTATCGACTGCTACCAGTCCCTGCAGACCACGGCGGGAATGGAGGTGGGGCTCCTCAAGGAGCAGTATGGTGACCACCTCTGTCTATGGGGCGGCGTGCCGGTGGAGGACCTGATCATGGGGACGCCTCAGGATGTGCGGAAGGCCGTTCGGACCGCAATGGAGCAAGGCGCTCCGGGCGGTGGCTTCATCCTGGGCCCGAGCCACTCGATCGCGTTCAACACGAAGTACGAGAACTTCATGGCCATGCTGGACGAGTTCGACCGGTTGAGGGACACGTTCTAAAGCGCGGAGAGACCATGGCGATCGGGTCAGCAGACAGGAAGCAGCTTCGCAGCCTGGCAGAGCGGGTGGCGGAGATCGCCGACCAGCCGATCATGGCCGAAAGGCGAGAGATGTGGACGCGTCACAACCGCCTGGAGCGGGTACGGCCCATGGTCCTGGTCTTCCCCGAGGGGGCCTGGCGGGAGCTGCTGCCCGAGTCGGCATTGAGCTGCGAGGCCGACGAGGCGCGAAGCATGGAGGCGACGCTGCGGCGTCGTATCTTCTACCACGACCACCTGCACGACGACACGGTGGTCGAGAAGGAGTGGATCGTGCACAAGGTGGTCCGCACATCGGACTGGGGGCTCGTCCCCAAGCGCGTTCCGACCCACATGGAGACCGGGGCCTGGGGATTCGATCCGGTGATCAAGACGGGTGCTGATCTCGAGAAGCTCACGTTCCCCGAGGTCCAGTACGATTCCGAGGCCACGACCGAGGCCCTCGAGGCGGCTCAGGATCTGTTCGGTGACATCCTGGACGTGAGACTGAAGGGCGTGGATCGGGTCTCGTTCCACCTGATGGCCCTGTACACGCAGCTGCGGGGCCTGGACCAGGTGATGATCGACATGCTGGACAACCCGGGCATGCTCCACGACGCGATGGCTATTCTGGAAGAGGGCAACCGTAAGCTGGTGGACCAGTACATCGCTCTGAATCTTCTGGATGTGAACAACGATTCCACCTATCACTCCTCCGGGGGCGTGGGATACTCGGACGAGCTTCCGCCTGACGACTTCGATCCCGAGCGCGTGCGGCCGCGCGACATGTGGGCATCTGCCGAAGCGCAGGAGATGGCTCAGGTGTCGCCCGAGATGCACGACAGGTTCTCGCTTCAGTATGAGAAGCGACTGCTCGAGCCCTTCGGGCTCACGGGCTACGGGTGCTGCGAGGACCTCACCAGGAAGCTCGACGACGTGCTCGAAATCCCCGGGATCCGTCGGATCTCCATCGCGCCCTGGGCGGACGTGGAGACCTGCGCGGAGAAGCTGGACGGCAAGGCCATCTTCTCGTGGAAGCCGAATCCGGCGGTGCTGGTCGGCCGGTTCGACTCCGACCTGGTGCGTGATACCATCCAGCACACGCTCGAGGTCAGCCGGAACTGCGTGATCGAGATGATCCTCAAGGACACGCACACGTGCGAATTCCGGCCCGAACGGTTCACGAAGTGGACTGCGATCGCGCGGGAGCTGGCTGAGCGCTACTGAGAGGCCAATGCGAGGGACGGACATGTACGAGTGGATCAATGTGACGATGGAGGCGGCGTTCGCGCCGAGGGACGGAGCGGGCGCAGTGACCTTTGACGACAAGATGTGGCTCCTGGGCGGGTGGAACCCGCAAGACAAGGTGAACTTCCCAAGAATCTGCAACAGCGAGGTGTGGTGCTCAGCCGACGGGCTTACGTGGACGGAGGTGTGTGAAGAGGCGCCGTGGGAAGGGCGCCATACCGCAGGATATGTGGTGCACGAAGGCCGAATGTGGATCGTGGGGGGCGACTGCAACCAGGGCCACTACCAAAGCGATGTCTGGAGCAGCGCCGACGGCGTGAGCTGGGATCTGATCTGCGAGCCGGTCCCTTGGGCGCCGCGCGTACTGCACTACACCGCCGCGTTCGACGGCAGGATCTGGGCGATGGGAGGCCAGACGATTCCGCAGTTCGGAGGGGAGGACGAAGCCTTCCACAACGATGTCTGGGCGTCGGCGGACGGGAGGGCCTGGGACCGGGTCGCGGAGACCTCTCCCTGGACCGTTCGCGGGATGATCGGTCACAGCGCGGTCTTCAAGGACCGGATTTGGATCCTGGGCGGTGGAACCTACGACACGCCGAAGATAAACAGCCGGCAGTTCTACAATGATGTGTGGAGTACGGGCGACGGCGTGAACTGGGAGTGTCACACGGAGGCCGCGCCGTGGCTGCCCAGGCAGTACCACGACGTGGCGGTATGGGACGGCAAGCTGTGGGTGATGGAAGGGTGCTACCATCCGAGGGCCTCGGAGTCGATGGACCTCGCAAGGGAGAGCTGGAACCGCAACGATGTGTGGTACAGCGAAGACGGCGAGAACTGGACGGAGCTGCCCGATACGCCCTGGGCCCCGAGGCACGCGGCAAGTCCGTTCGTGTACGACGATACGCTCTGGATGGTGGCGGGGAACAACATGGAGAGCGATGTGTGGAAATTGGTGAAGACGTGAAAGTCAAGATCAGACGCAACCACAGATGAGCACAGATGAACACCGATTGGAAGCTGGAGGTGCGACAAGCTCACAGGTCGGGGCGAGCTGCGTTCAGAGCGACCGGACTGGGGTTGGGCACAGGTCGGTCCTGATCGCGGATGACGGTTTCAGAGCGAACGGGAGAGATCGGGATGACCAGGCCTGAAGAGGTGGGGATGTCCTCAGAGCGGCTGGCGCGGATCCGGCCGGCCATGGAGAAGCACGTGAGCGACGACAAGCTGGCCGGGGCGGTGACCCTGCTGGCGCGCCGCGGCGAGGTCATCCACCTGGAGTGCGTGGGGGAGCGCGATCGCGAAGCGAAGGCGCCCATGGAGCCGGACACCCTGTTCCGCCTCTATTCGATGACGAAGCCGATCACGTGCGTTGCCCTGATGAGGCTCTACGAGCAGGGCCATCTACAGCTGGCGGATCCGGTGTCCAAGTTCATCCCGTCGTTCGGCAGCCTGAAGGTGTATGGCGGGAAGAAGAAGAAGTCCGGGATCATCCAGGTGGATCTGGATCGTGAGGTGACGGTTCGCGACCTTCTGACCCACACCTCGGGCCTCACCTACCACTTCCTGGAAGACAGCCGCGTGGAGGCGATCTACCGCGACGAGAAGGTCTCCAACGAGAAGCCGCTGGCCGAGTTCGTGGCAGGCCTCCAAGATATGCCTTTGGCCTACCAACCCGGCTCTCAGTGGCGATATAGCTTTGCGCACGACGTGGCGGCATATCTCATCGAGGTCCTGAGCGGGCGGGGACTGGACACCTATCTTACGGAGGAGATATTCGAGCCGCT
>JASLMQ010000579.1 GCA_030746455.1 Candidatus Latescibacterota bacterium | reverse complement strand
AGGTTTCGATGGCTGCGACGTAGAGCCGTTTCCGGGATGGCGAGTAGGCCATGCCGCGGGGCCACGGCACGGTGATAGAGAGGTGTAGAAGATTTGTTTCGAGATCAAACACGTCGACCTTTCCGCCAGTTCCCAGGATATCGAGGTCACTGATGTATACAAACGTGCGTGAGGTCTCTCCCACGGACTTCCCGAAATTCCCCGCGAAGATTACGAAGTCCTGGAAGTCCACCTTCCCGCTGCCATCGAGGTCGAGCCTGGCGTCGAAGCCGGGATCGGCTGACGCCGAGCCGAATCCCCTGGCGAAGACCACGAAGTCCTGGAAGTCCACCTTCCCACTGCCGTCGAAGTCGGAGGCGGCAACGTCCGACTCCTGGGCTCCTATGCCTGCAGCGCCGAGTAGCAGCACGACGCAGGTGACGAGGAATGCGATCGTTCTCATGCTTTCTCCCCTGGATGGATCCGGTCGATACCGGGGCGAGTCTATGATCCCAGCCCCCAAAAGGATACCCGGGAAGGGATCGGCTGTCAATGCGGACTGCTACCGAATCCGATGGCTCACCCGTTCTGTGCCCGGCGTGATCCGAGGCCGTGAAAACGGTTGATTTCCTACGAGCCGATTGCTAAGTTGCGCCGTTCCGTCATGCAAGCCGGTGGACAGCCGGATTCGGTCTTGCAGACAACACTCACCCAGAGGGGGAGGATTGCCCACCGTACCCGACTACCCAACGGCCTTCTGGTTTCTCGCCTGCTTTTCGGTGGTGTTCGTGGGGATCGCGAAGGCCGGGTTCGGCGGGGGCATCGCCATCATCGCCACGCCGCTGATCGCGCTCGCGGTTCCGGTCGTCGATGCGGCTGCCATCCTGCTGCCGTTGCTGATCGTCTGTGACGTCTTCGCCGTGATCCACTACAGGAACCGGTTCGACCGGCGAAGCATCAAGCTCCTGCTACCCGGATCGGTTCTGGGCATCGGAGTGGGGGCTGCGTTTTTCGGATACTTCATGGACGACGAACGAATCCTGCAGATCGGGTTGGGGGTTCTGTCGGTTGTGTTCGTACTCTTCCAGGCCACTCGGGCGGTCATTTTCGGGGCCCTGGCGCGGCGCAGGCCCCACGCGGCGGAGGGGGTGGCTATGGGCGCCGTATCCGGCTTCACCTCCACTCTGGCGCACGCCGGCGGGCCTCCCGTGGCGATCCACCTGCTGCCCCAGCAGTTTCCCCGGGACCTGTACGTCGGCACCACGGTGATCTTCTTCGCCGTGGTGAACCAGATCAAGCTGATTCCCTACTTCGGTCTCGGGTTGATCCAGTCGGGCCACCTGGTCACCATCGCGATCCTCGCGCCGCTCAGCTATGTGGGCGTCCGGCTGGGGATCTTCCTCAATAGGCGGTTCAGCGAGATCTGGTTCAACCGGGTTGTCTACACGATGTTGCTGCTCACAGGAATTCAGTTGATTCTCGGCAAGAGCCTGATCGCCGTTGTGATCGGCTAAGCACCATGATCGTCTCGGACCGCCAGGCGTCGGCCACCCAGGGACCCAGCCAAGCGGAGACAGAAGGGGTATGACACCAAGGGAGCGGTTCATCGCCGCGCTGGAACGCCGTCCACTCGAGGGCCGCGTGCCCCACTTCGAGCTGGTATTCTTCCTGACTATGGAGGCCTTCGGAAGGGTGCATCCCTCCCACCGTCGCTACCACCAGTGGGACCAAATGGAGGATAGCGAGCGCGAACTGCATCGGAGAGACGTCGCCGGGCTTCTGATCGGTACGGCACGTCGGTACGATCACAGCGCCATCTTCCTGCACGCAAATCCCTCAGGCGAGGAGGAGGCGAAACGGATTGCGGACATCGTGAGGGAGCAGTCGGGTGAAGAGTACTTTCTGATGCTCCACGGGGATGCGACGTACAGCATCCCAAACGGGAGTCACATGGAGGCCTGGTGCGCGCGTCTTGTGGAGGCCCCCCAGGAGGTCAAGGACGAGGCCGACAGGCGGGTGGACGAGGCGCTCGAGCGTGGGGCGCGGCTGGCCGCACATGGCGCGATCGACGGCTTCGCGCTGTGTGCGGACTACTGCTTCAACACCGGGCCGTTCCTGCCGCCGGACTGGTTCGATGACTTCGTGACCCCCTACCTGACCCGGCTGATCCAGGGGTATCGATCCCAGGGCCACTATATCATCAAGCACACCGACGGGAACATCATGCCGATTCTGGGCCGGCTGGTGGATGCGGGGCCCCACGCACTCCATTCGCTGGACCCCCAGGGCGGGGTGGACATCGCGGAGGTGAAGCGGCGGGTCGGCGACCGGGTGTGCCTGATCGGCAACGTCAACTGCGGTCTGCTGGACTCGGGAACAGACGAGAAGTGCATCGAGTCGGCACGCTATGCCCTTCGGTCCGGAATGCCGGGGGGCGGATATGTCTTCTCGACGAGCAACTGCGTGTACACCGGGATGCGGCTGTCTCGCTACGAGCTGATCCTGGACGTGTGGCGAAGAGAGGGCAACTACCCAACACAGGACTGAGTTCTGATAGAGGGAGCGGCGGTGTGAAGCGACCCCACGTGGTGCTCGTGATGTGCGACCAGATGCAGTACCAGCGCCAGGGAACCGTGGACCCCTTGGCCTACACACCGAACCTGGACAGGCTATCGAAGGAGGGGGTGTTCTTCAGCCACTTCTACGCCTCCAATGGTCAGTGCGTGCCTTCCCGGGCATCGATACAAACCGGTCTGTACCCTCACGAGGCCGAGGTGATGATCATCCAGGGCTTCCACGGACACACGGCTCGGCTTACTGGGGAAGACCGAACCATGGGCCACGTGTTTCGGGATGCGGGGTACACGACGGCCTACTTCGGGAAATGCCATTTTAGGACTCCCCAGGAGGAGCTGGGCTACGATCACGGTGGGGTGGGGGATAGGGCGCAGCATCCCCTGAGCGAGGGAGACCGAAGGATTGCCGATGCAGCTCTGGCGTATCTGGACTCGTACGATCCGGACCGGCCCCTGTTTCTGACCGCTTCCTTTCACATGCCCCATCCACCCTTCGAGGCCATCGAGGCATTCCTGCCCCAGTATCCCAAGGGGGATCTCACCCTGCCCGAGAGCTTCCTCAAGGACGACCTGACGGGGAAGCCCCAGTTCCTGCAGGACCACATCCGTGATGGCCAGCATGGTGCCCTCGATGAGGCGGATCTAAAGGACGAACTGCAGCGGTACTACACGATGATCTCGGAGGTGGACCGCCTGTTTGGGTTGCTTCGGGGCGCCCTGGAAGCGAAGGGGATGTGGGAGGATTCGGTGGTGGCCTTCACGACCGACCACGGGGACATGATGGGGGCTCACCGGATGCGAAAGAAGGGTACCATCCCCTACGATGAGATCTTCCACATCCCGATGATCTTCCGCTTCCCGCGCCTCGACCCGCCACGTCGGGTGGTGGACGACCTGGCGGTGAACGTCAGCCTGCCCGGAACGCTGATCGAGGCGGCGGGGCTGGAGGTTCCTGCCGAATTCCGCGGCGGATCCCTGATGCCGGCAATCGGGAGGGAGGCGCACCCCAAGGATGAGATGATCTTCTATGAGCACTACGGGGCCTACTGGGGGATCCATCCGTTCCGGGTGGTACAGACCCGCGAATGGAAGTACGTGAAGTACTACGGCCCGGACGACACCGAGGAGCTGTACAACCTGAAGACGGATCCGGCCGAGGTCGAGAACCTGGCGGGGGATCCGGCGGCGGAGCAGACCCGCTCGTTCCTGGAAGAGGCCGTGGATCGATGGTGGCGGGAAACGGGTGGGAAGCCGTTCGAGTACTACGAGTCGGACGCCTTCAAGAGCAGCGGCACAGCCTGAGTGACAAACAGACGCGGCCTCGCCGGGATGGCGAGGCCGCGGCTGCAACAGTTACCGTTGGTGTGTCAGGATCCGTGGCTCGTCGCGCTCAGTCCGGATAGAGCTCGGGCCTGTAGCGCTTCGTATAGAGCCGGGTGGCCTTGGCGGTGTCGATGTCGGCCACCACCAGGTCCTCCTTGCCGTAGGGGACCCAGGTGATACACTCTCCGTTGGGATCGATCAAACTGGTCGCGGAGTTCTGGCAGTGCATGGCCTGATTCACGCTTGCGAAGTAGATGCCGTTTTCGCCGGCCCGGCACTGCATAGACTTTTCGTATAGCACCTCTCCCCATTTCCTCAGACGCTTGCCTCGCTTGTCCCCTCCGGTCACCTGAGGCTGGAACACGATCCGGGCCCCCCGCAGGGCCGCCCAACGCACGGTCTCGGGATAGCGCCACCCCTCGTGGCAGATGACGATGCCGAACCGGACCCCTTTGACCTGGAAGACCTTCCTCTGGCCGTCGGGCACGTAGTTCTCCGATTCACCGCCCGGCGTGATCTGGTTCTTGGTCTGGTGTCCCAGGAGCCTGCCCGATGCCGAGATCACGAACGCGCGATTCTCGAGCCCACGTTCGGACTGCCACTCCATACCCACGATGGCGGCCACCCGGGTCCGGCGGCACGCGGCGCGCAGGTCCTTCAGGGCTTCCTCCATAGCTGGTTGATCTGGAGGCGCCAGCTCGAAGCTGGCTCCCCTGAGGCCGGGGAGATAGGTTTCGGGCGTGCAAACAATGTCGACCTTCTGCTTCTGACAAGACTCGAGAACGCTCACGATTGCGTCCACGCCGTCAGGTACGGTCTTCCGCTGCTTCAGGGCAGCCAAACCAATTCGAAGCTTCACACTTCCCTCCTTGCTTCGCCTCCACCGACTCCCACACGCCAGGTTGTTGCGGCTGCGACGCATAGACCGTGTCGGGTCTTTCACGAATGCGACCGGGATCTCAGTCGACGTTCGCGGCGTTCGAGACGATCTCGGTGATGCGGACGCCGAAGTACTCGCCAACTGTCACGACTTCCCCTCGGAAGCAGAGGTCTCCGTTGACCAGGACGTCGACCAGCTGGCCGGCTTCCTTTTCGACCTCGATGAGGGAGCCCTCGGCCCACTCGAGGGTCCGGCTTAGGGCGACGTTGGCCTCGCCGAGGACGATCGATACGGCCATCTCGGCCTCTGAGAGCCTGGGCCAGACCGGAGAGGCGTCAGGAGACGTGTATGGGACCGGTTCAGCGGCCTGCCTTTGGAGCTCGGATCCCGTTTCGGGTTTCTGGTCCATGGTCCATCCCTTCCTTCCTCAGGGCCGCGACGTCACGTCGTCCCTGTCTTCGTCCTCTGGATCTCGTCCATGTAGAGCGGCTCATCCGCCTTCAGGATCCGCCGGGTGATCTCGAGGACGTAGCGATGTCCTCGGCTCCGCGGCCTGGCCAGGAACTTGGGCCGGTCGCCGACGAAGACGACGGTGTCCTCTTCTACCTGGGTGTCCATCACCACCACATCGCCCGTCCGGAGGTCGACAAGATCCTTAAGGGGAACCTGGGAACGCGCGAGTATTGCCGTGACCGGCGTGTTCACTCGCTCCAGCTGTGCGAGGCGCTCCTGGCGTGTGGTGTCACGGCGCCCCTTCTCCCGGCTGGCCCACGTCTGCACGTTCAGATAGGCCATCACCGGCTCCAGCGTGAAGTAGGGGTAGCACAGGCTCACCAGACCCGACGCGTGCTGCGAGTTCACCTCGAACGCGATCAGCACCACCGTGTCAGAGGGGGCTGCTATCTGGATGAACTCGGGATTGGTTTCCAGCTCCGCGTCCGAGACCTGGATCTTGATCAACTGCTCCCACGTCGCCTCGAGGTCACTAAGCGCCTGCGTCACCACCTTGGTCATCACGTTGCGCTCGATGCCTGTCAGTGGCCGTGCCTCCTTGGGCGGGTTGGCCCCCGTGCCGCCGAACTGGCGATCGATGAAGGAGTATGCCACCGGCAACGAGAAGTCGATGATCGCGGGACCACCCAGCGGCTCGATGGTGAATGTGTAGGAACACCCCGGGTTGGCCAGCGACATGATGAACTCTGCGTAGGTCGTCTGGTCCACGAAGGCGATTTCGCAATCGACTACCGATCGCTGCAGCGTGGAGAACGAGGCGGCCATCATCCGGGCGAGGCCCGCGTGGAGGTTCTCCAGCGTGCGCTGCTGGTCCTTGGAGACCCTTGCAGGATGCTTGAAGTCGTAGGTGATGATGGGCCTGGATTCTCTGGGCTTCTGCTTGGTGACCTCCTCTTCCGGCGGGTCCGTCGGGACGACTTCGTTGGCCTGATCCTGCTGTTCCTCTTCGGGCATGGCTTGTTCCCCGTATTCTGAATCGGCGGCCTAGATTCTCTCGCCGCGAACGACCGTGATCTGACCTTGTTCCTCGAGTTCCCGCAGCTTCCTCAGGATCCCGGTCTGCATCCTCTCGACTTCCGGTTTCGGGAGGGGGCCGACTTGCTCCATCTCCTCCACGATCATCCCGCCCACTCGCTCAGACATGTTGGACAGGATCCGGCTCTTGAGCTCCTCGCTTGCCCCCTTTAGCGCCACCGCGAGGTCCTTGGTCTCCACCTCACGGAGGAGCATCTGGATCTCCCTGTCCGGGAGGTCGGCGATGTCGTCGAAGCGAACCATTTCGCTGCGTACGGCCTCCGCGAGCTCGCAGCTCTGGGCGTCGAGGCGGGTCAGGACGGCCTCCTCGGTCGCCCGGTCCGCCTGGTTCAGGATTTCCGCCAAGGCCCGGGGACCGCCGACCTCGGCGATCTGGCCGGCCAGGAGGGCGTGGAGCTCGTCGGCGAGGCCCTCCTCCAGCTCCCTCAGGACCTGGGGTGGGATGTTCTCCATGGATGCGATGCGGAAAGAGACATCCGCCTGGAGCGCCTTTGGCAGCTCAGCAAGGACGGTCGCCGCTTGCTCGGGACCCAGCTGCGACAGGATGAGTGCGATCGTCTGTGGGTGTTCCTTGGCCAGGAAGGGCACCAGGTGCTTTGCATCGATGTTTCGGAGAAGGCTGAACCCTTCGGTTGCCGTTCCGGTGACCCGCGCGAGAAGCTGCTCCGCCTTCCTGGGCCCCAGCGCCTTCTCCAGGGCGCCGCGCGCAAAGTCTATCCCTCCCTGCGACAGGTACTTGCCGGCCATGAGGAGCTGTTCGAACTCCTCGAGAACCTCGTCCTCGTGCTCGGTGGTGACCACGTCGAGCGCGCTGATGGCCTGGGCGATTCGCTCGATCTCCAGGTCCGATAGGTACTTCATCACACCGGCGGTCGCTTCCTGACCCATCGCGATCATCACGACGGCGACCCTGGCGGGGCATTCTGAGCTTCCGGCGTCGCGTTCCGCCTCCTCGGTCTGTCTGTCTTCGACCCAAAGCGAACGGATCAGCCGTGCGGCGTTCTCGGGGTGCTTTTCAAGCAACTGCGCGATCCGACCACGGAGCACCTGATGTGGCGACTGGGGCATCGGCTCCTGTTCGGCCGCCGCAGAGGCCTCGGAAGCTTTCTCTGGATGGTCCTCCCGGGCGGGCGCCTCTGATGGTGCCGAACGCGCTGGAGCCGCGGTGGACACCGGAGGCCTGGACGTCTCGCGGTGACGAGCGGCAGGGGACTCCAGTGTGGGAGGCACCCACGGAACGGGTTCGTCCTCGCGCCCTTGAGAGGCAGAGGTCCGGGATACTCCAGACGTGTGGGCAGCCCCTGTGGCGTCGGCCTCATCGGGAGTCCAGGGCCTGGGCTCGGGCCGGTCGGACGAGAGCGCCCAGAGGTTCCGGAAGCGCTTGAGCAGCGAGGGACGGCCGCTCGGGGAGTCGGACGGCATGGGACACCTCCGTCGAGAGCAAGATTAGGGGAGGCGAGCGGGATTAGGC
>JASLMQ010000578.1 GCA_030746455.1 Candidatus Latescibacterota bacterium | reverse complement strand
TTGGCCGCCCAGACCAGGAAGATGCTGAAGCCGTAGTACCGGGGCCCCCTCGTGAACTGAAAGGCCAGCCCCAGCGGATGGACGGGCCACCAGGACAGCCGGGTCCGGAGGACGAGCAGGAGCGCGGCCTCGGAGGCCCCCAGTAGCCAGATACCAAGCTTCTGGGGGTCGAACACCGTCCGGTTCTCCCGCCCCACCGAACTCGCCACACGGTCGAACAGACGCTGCGGCCCAGTCCACAGCGTGTGATCCTGGAGATACAATGCAGAGTACGTGTAGCAGAAGTACAGGATGGCACCCGCGCAGACCACGAAGCCCACGGTGAAGGCGGAGAACACGGTCCCACCCACCCGCGCTCGGCTTCCACGGACCCCGTCCATCGCCTTCAGGTGGTGGGGTATCATCTGCACGGTCTGAAGCCGGCTGGTGCCGTAGAAGATGTTGTCGTTGACCAATGCCATCGCCGTGAGGTTGCGAGCGGACATCTCCGCGGTACCAAGGACGGTCTTGAAGAACGGTCCGCCCTTGGGCCAGACCGGGAACAGGTACCCAAAGCCGCTGGCGGCAATGTACTTCGCGGCGGTGAAATAGGCCACGAACATCAGGGCCATGTGGCCCAGCGCCATCCCGAGCGTCATCCCCATCTCCACGAAGAACCCGCACACGTAGACACTACAGATCGCGAGGCCCGCACACGCCCATCGGTAGGAGATGGGACCCTTCTCTCCACCTGTGCCCGACAGGGCGCTCCGCCACACCTTTGCGAGATGCCGTCGGGCCATCCAGACCGACCAGAGGACGAGTACGACCATCGCCCCGTGGCTTTCCAGGCTGATGATCTCGCTTCCGGCAGAGGGCTGCCCTGGGAGCCCGATGGTGAATCCCGTCCGGTTCATCACCCCCGACTTGACCACGGAGAGCAACCCGAAGACCCAGAAGCTGAAGAGAAGGTCGACGCTGCACAGGTACCCCAAACCGATCACCAGGGGCATAACCCGGAGGTAGATTGGAGGGAAGTCCCGCGCGACGGTCATCGCCTTGGTGTATGCCGAGTCCAGAACCGTGATTCTTGGCATCCCGGGGTGAAAGATCACCAGGATATTCCAGAAGATGATCCCGGCCACCCACCCGAATCCCAACCAGAAGACGGGTTGCCGGAACACGCGGGGAATCACCTCGCCGCGATCGAACCCCTCCACCAGGTCGAGCGGGAAACTCACCAGCGGGTACGTAAGGCGTTCGGCATCCGCCCACTGGCGATGGAAGATCGTTGTCAGGCAGAAGGCGGCCCCCGTCATCGCCAGGCAGACCGAGAACCACCACCAGAGCGGCATCGCCCAACCCGCCCACGGAAGCGACTCCCCGCCGCGCAGGCCGAAGTAGAAGCGATCGATGACCTCGGCCGTCGGCTCCGGAAAGGCCCAAGCCGGTAGCTCGTCCAGGAAGAGCTCGACCCACCGGTTCTCGGGGGTGGCGAAGAAGTGGGGCGCGGCGAGACTTCCGACGGCATAGCCCATCCACCCCACACCCGGCATCATCCCCACGATCCACGCCATGCCGAAGATCACCATCATCTCGGTGCTAGACAGGACGGACCGCGGCGAGATCCGGGCGATGAGGGTATTGAGAGCGACCCAGACGAGGAAGGCCAGGATGAGCGAGACCGGGTAGTTCGACTTCACCATCGATCCCGAGTGCAGCACCATCTCGGACAGGTTGCCGTAGAACGCCAGCCCTGCGCCGGTGGTCAACCCCAGGACCAACGAGCGGGAGGTGATTCGCGCGCGTCGGTCGTCGATGCCGTCCGGCCACACACCGTGCTCGAGATCCCGCATCTCGGAAATAGCCTGACCCAGGACCCGCCAGTTCTCTACCCACCCAGAAGCTGTGCGGAGCCCGAAGACGTCACCACCATCTTCCCGGTATCCGGATCCCGTCCGGAGAGCGCGGACGTCCTGAGCCGATACCGCACGGGCCCGGGGATCTCCCGCCTTGGGCAGAACAAATGCCGCATGCCCTCCGCGTTCACCGCAACGCCAGGATCGTCCGCCAGCACGAGACACACCTCACCCTGGCTCTCCTTCACGCCGCTGACCGGATACCCCAGCGTCGACCCGTCGCCGAAAGTCACGATGGCGGTCGATCCTGACAGGTCCCTCTCCGTTGGCGCCAATCCCGTGACCACGAGTCCGTCGCAGGGGTCTCCATCGGCCTTCCGAAGCGTGCGACGGACCTCGCCCTCGAAGACTCCCTCCGCCCTGAGGATCCATTCACCCAGGCGAAGCTCTGTCCCCCCCCAGAGCGCCATGATCTCCGGTTTGCCTTCTCGCGTGCGGACGAACGCCGTCTCCCCCACGACTGTCAGATCCCCCGAGACGACGGGCCTATCGTCGACCTCTGTACGGTGCACGATGGTATCCGTGACTCCGCGATGCCTGACCGTCAGCACGACCGCGTCCTCCGGGCCCTCGACATCCAGGCGTCGGACTTCCTCGATGCCCGGTCGGCCGTCGTAGGGATCGTGCACGGCGCCGAAGCAGCTCGACAGCGGCGCGTCGCCCTTGCGGCGGACCAGCCAGATCGGCATCCGGTACAGATCCAGATCCGGATCGTTCTCCTGAGCGCGACGAATCGAGGGCGCGTCTCCCAGGAAGCACTCCGCGCCGGCGAGTCCGGGGAGCCATGTCCGCACGCCAGTGCCCGACTCCGGTTCGTAAAAGGTCACCGTCACACCGTCGACCGCCTCGCCCCGGGCCGGATTCTCGAAGAAGCCATAGTGGGGATTGCGTTCACCCGCGTCGCCCGCGACCCGTGCGTGCTCCGGGGGCCGCACCTCGACGCCTGGCAACATGTGGACGCCATAGGGCTCGGTCGCCACGTCGGCGCTTGCCTCGAAGTCCCGGTCCGCGCTCCCGTGAAGAACCCAGTCGTGCTGGCCACCCCCCGTCACGCGGAACAGGTCTACCACATAGGTGTCGGCTCCTTCGGCCTCCACGAGCATCACCATACGGCGGTACTCCGAAGTCACGTCATTGTAGGCCCGTGTCCCGCTCGCCTCGGTCCACTGCACCCCTTCTGCTCTCGTCTCGAATGCCAGAAGATGCCCTTCGGCGAACTGGTTCCGTGTCCCCTTGAACTGTTCGTGCTCGTCGATCAACACCGTGTTGTGGCCCAGTGTGCTCGAGCTCCACTGCTTGTAGCGGCTCCACGTGTACCCGAGATCCGGGAGGAGCTCCTGCCCCTTGGCAAACAGGATAAGGTTGAGCATGTCCGCGTGGCCGTGGCCGTAGGCGCCGTCCGAGAAGTGAAGATGGACCTGGACCTGGTCCTCCCCTTCACCCCTACCCAGCCAGGCATGCCCGAGGCCGGGAAGGAGTTCCGATCTAGACCTCGCGGGTGGATCGGGCGTCTGTCCGCGCCCCCAGGAGTCGTGCACCGTCATCCCTCGGCCGTCGGGATACCGGCAGAGCTTCTGGATCCGTAATGACTTCTCGGCGATGGAAAGGTCGCGCTCCATCACGAAGTCCTGCAATCGTGACCCATCCACCGGGTCCGCATATCCCGGTGGATCCGAGTACCCTCTCACCGCGTCGAACACGCGTTTCATGCCCCTCGCCGTCATCGCGTGGTAGTCCACACTGCCCTGTGACCAGAAGCCGTCGAGAAAGTACTCCCGCTCGAAGAAACCAAGGCTGCGTCGAACCGCCTCGTGAACGAAGGCGGGTTTCCCGAGGACGCGTCCCAGCACCGTATAGGCCTGGTAGGTGGCCGGGCTTGCATTGGTGTAGAGCACCCCGTGAAGAGCGTCCTGTCGCACGCCTCCCAGGAAGAAGTCGTTCTCGATGCGGGCCTTCACATCGGTGCCGACCTCGTCCGACAGTCGCTCGAGCTCCCCGCTGTCGTAGATCCAGTCGTACGCATAGATGAGCTCCGTAGGGATCTCGTCGTACCGCCACTCTCCCCACTTCGCTCCCCGGCGTGGAAAGGGTGGCTCACTGTGGAACGCCTTCGGCATATGCACTTCATCGTAGACCACCAGGTAGCCCGGATAGTGTCGAGCGAAGGTGTCCAGAATCAGGCCTGCCCGACGAGCGTACTGAGGGTCCCCCGTCAACTGATACAGCTCCCCCATCTCCTTGCCGCGAGCGGCAAGGTAGTGTCGGGCCTCGTGCCAGATCCTCATGCAGAAGTAGTACCGGTACCCTTCAGCGTCCTCCCAGAAGGGGTACTCGACATCCTGACCCAGCGGATTCCGGACCTTCTCTACCCGGTCTTCCGGGTGGGCCTCGTCCGGATACCTCACCCCACAGAACTTGCAGGTCACGCCGTCCGGGTCCTCGACCGACCAGACCAGCTGGCTCTCATGGACTCCCTCTTCGCAGTTTGCGCATTTCAGGAAGCGG
>JASLMQ010000577.1 GCA_030746455.1 Candidatus Latescibacterota bacterium | reverse complement strand
AGCACCACGCGGGGATTCGGTGCATCGACGGCGTCGACCACGTGTTCCGCGAGTGCTGCGCAAAAGACTGGTTCAAGGTCCGCTTCCCCGACTGCGTTTCCTGCGACCTCGAGCTGAGCCTGTGCACCTACTTCGACCCGGTCGATCGAATCACGCGGCCGGTGGATCAGCACTCCCTCGACGTGGTCGGCACCGGTCTGGCGAGGGCGATCCACGAGTTCGCGACTGACACCGTTGAGTGATGGAGCCCCTATGAACGACATCATCGACATCCACACGCACCCCCACTGGGTCGATCCCGTCGTCCGGATGCGCGGGATGATCCGCGTCGCAAAGGGCGTGGGCATCACGCAGATCGTGGTCCTGGGAGGCAACCTGGGCTACGGTTGGAAGCCCACGCCGGCCCAGGTCTCCGAGATCAACGACCTGACCATCGACCTGGTATCTCGCTGGCCCAAGGAGCTGATCGCCTTCGTCCGACTCAACGCGGGCCTGCCCAGGGCCTTCCTGGAGGAGGAGATCGACCGCTGCTTCGCCACGGGTCTCTTCAAGGGCATCAAACTCGCCGTGTGGCCCAACGCCCGAAGCAAGCGACTGGACCCCGTGATGCGCATGGCGCAGAAGCTCGGCGCGGTGGTCCTGCATCACTGCTGGTACAAGACCGTCCAGAAGTACGGGGGCGAATCCGATCCCACCGACATCGCGCACCTCGCACGCCGCTTCCCGGATGTACCGATCATTATGCCCCACCTGAGCGGATGCGGTTGCCGGGGCGTGCTCGACGTCGGGCCCTACGACAACGTCTACGTGGACACCTCCGGCTCCCAGGCTACTTCGGGCATGGTCGAGTACGCCGTGTCCATCCTCGGGCCGCGCCGTGTCCTGTTCGGCTCCGACGCCTTCGGCCGCGACTTCTCGGTGCAGCTGGGACGCGTGCTGGGCGCCCGGATCTCGAAGGCCCACAAACGGATGCTCCTTCGCGACAACGCGATCGGGCTTCTTGGACTATAGAGGAGGGCCAACCATGCGAATCGACGTCAACTGCTGGCTGGGGTTCTGGCCCTTTCAAATCGATCCGGCCCTCTCACCCGCCGGTCTGGCCCGACAGCTGGCCGCCGAGGGGATCTCCCGGGCCTGCGTCTCTGCCACCGAGAGCATCCTCTGCCCCGATCCCCACCTTCCCAGCCGTCGCCTGCTCTTGCGGCTGAAGTCCCAACCGTCCCTCGTCCCCGTACCCACAATCGATCCCTCGCTCGGGGGATGGCGCGACTGCCTCGCGGCCTATGACGCCGCGGGCTTCGGCCGCGCGGTGAAGATCATCCCCAACTACCACCGCTACGAGCTGGATGCGCCCTGCGTCGACGAACTCGTCACAGCCCTCACCGGAAGGCCGGCGCGCGTGCTGATGGTCCAGATGCGCGTGGAGGACGAGCGCCAGCACTACCCCCTGATGAAGGTCCCAGGCGTATCCGCAGAAGGCGTCATCGCCTTAGCGAACAAGTACCCGTCTCTGCGCATCATCTGCCTGTGCGCCTACCTGCGGGAGGCGGAACAGCATGTGAGCGGAACCGAGAACGTGTGGGTGGACACCGCCTTCATCGAGTACATGGACACGATCCGCCACACGCTGGACCGCATTCCCGCGAATCGTCTGCTCTTCGGCTCCCATACCCCCTTTCTCTACACCCGCGCCAACGCCATCAAGCTCGATGCCAGCGGCGCGCCCAAGCGCGCGCTCAACGCCATCGCGTACGGCAACGTCCGCCGACTGCTGCGCGGGAGGTAGTTGCCGGGCGGATGCCGCGCACCCACGAAAAGGGGCAGCCTCCGTAAGGAGGCTGCCCTGATTGGTTCATTGCTGCGGCTTGCCGTCGATGGTGCTGGGCCTCACCTTTCGCGTTTTTCGCGTCTTTCGTAGTTCCAGGGCTCTGGCGGGTCGTGGCATGACTCGATGACCCGCCGATATCGACTCAGTACACGAACTCCCTGTACTTCACCCGGAAGAACAGCGAGTAGAGCACGGGCACAAGACCCAGCGTGAGACCCGTGGCGAAGAGCAGGCCGAACATGATGGCCAGGGCCATCGTCTCCCACATTCCTCCGCCACTGATCAGCAGGGGCGTCAGCCCTCCCATCGTCGTCACCGTCGTCAACAGAATGGGACGCAATCGACGCTGCGCGGCCTCCACCACGGCCCGCTGCGGATCCAGGCCGTTCTCCTCGATCTCGATCCGAATCCGATCAAGCAGCACGATCGCGTTGTTGATGACGATACCCGCCAACGAAATCACGCCCAGGAAAGTCATGAAACCGAAGTAGGAGCGCCCCACCAGCAGACCGACAACAACCCCGATGAGGCCCAGCGGGATGGTCGAGAGAATGATCGTGGACCGACGGAAGGAGTTGAACTGCCCGACCAGCAGAAGCACGATGATCAGAGCCGCGATCGGCAACTTCTCGTTGATGGAGTTATTCGCCTCCGCGGAGTCTTCCGCCTCACCTCCCACTTCATACGTGTATCCGGAGGCCCATGTCTTGGCATCCTCCCTCACCCAGGACACGAAGGCGGTGCTGATCTCCGCGGCGGTCACATGCGGATCCTTCCAGCAGCTGACCGTAACAGTGCGGTACCGATTGTGCCGCAAGATCTTCGAAGGCTCCCACGCCAGCTCGATATCGGCGACCTGCTTGAGTGGCACGTGCCGGCCGGTGTTGAACATCAGCAGATCGTGGATCGGCATCGAGAGATACTGTCCGATCAGCCTCATCAGCACCGTGATGCCCTGGCCGCGCGCCCCTGTGAAGAGGATCGGAGGGAGTCCCTCATTCTTATCCACGGCGCGCCGAAGGAGTATGCTCACGTGCTCGAGGATGCGCGGCTGGCCGAAGTAGTTCTCCTCGAGCAGGGGGATGATCTGGGTCTGGGACATGCGGCTGCCCTCTCCTCAAGTGGCCCTCTGGGCCGAGCGGTTCGGGATCTGTCGTGGTTCTAAAGCCGTCAGCGGTCAGCCATCAGCGGTCAGCCTACAACCCGAGCCGGCAATGGGACCTGGCGATGGCGAGTGGCAGATCGGCTGCAATATCGGCCTGGGTTGGCTGACAGCTGATAGCTGAAGGCTGACAGCTCGCTCTATCGTCTCACGTCTCACTTCTGACGTCTCACGGGTTCTCTCGTCTCACGTCTGACCCCCATCAGGCTTCTCTTACCTGACATCATATCTCAAGAACGACACATACGCCCCAACGAAGAACGCCAACGACAACACCGCCATCAGAATCACGTCCACCGTAACACGCCCCAGGTCATCGGCGAGCGGCGCCTCCTGGAACGTGAACACCGGCATATCGTTGGTGTCCACCGGTTTGGCCTCTTCCTCCTGGTCTCTGCGGGTAAAGACCATACCGGTCTTGGGCACACCTTTCGATTCGATGTATCCCACGAACTGCTC
>JASLMQ010000576.1 GCA_030746455.1 Candidatus Latescibacterota bacterium | reverse complement strand
CATCCGACCCGTTCTGGAACAGGAGAACCTGGGCCCAGCCCGACACGTGATCCACGAGTTGTTCCTGGAGCACGTAATGGCCCAGGCCCCGGGCTACGGGAAGTTGATGTCCTGGACCGACGCCCCGATTATGCCCACGCCCGCGGCCGTGGGGCTGATCATGCAGACGGTGGCCAGGCAGCACGGCATCAACGTGGTCGGCGTGGACATCGGCGGCGCGACGACGGACGTGTTCAGCGTGTTCGGCAAGGTGTTCAACCGGACCGTGAGCGCCAACCTCGGCATGTCCTACAGCGTGTCCAACGTCCTGTCCGAAGCGGGGATGGGAAACGTGATCCGGTGGGTGCCCTTCCGTATCGACGAAGCGGACCTGAGGGACCGGATCAAGAACAAGATGATCCGTCCGACCACGGTTCCGCAGACGCTCGAGGAGCTGCAGATCGAGCAGGCCATCGCGCGGGAGGCGCTTCGCCTCGCCTTCCAGCAGCACCAGGCCCTGGCGGTTGGGTTGAAGGGCGTGCAGGTGGAGCGAACGCTGTCCGACGTGTTCGACCAGTCGGAGGCGGGGGGCAGCATCGTCGACCTGCGCGAGCTCGATCTGCTGGTGGGCAGCGGGGGGGCGCTTTCACATGCGCCGCGCCGGGTGCAGGCCGCCGCGATGATGGTGGACGCCTTCCAGCCGCAAGGGGTCACCCGCCTGGCGGTGGACAGCATCTTCATGATGCCCCACCTGGGCGTGCTGTCGACCGTGGACGAGGGAGCGGCGAACGAGGTGTTCGAGCGGGACTGCCTGATCGACCTGGGCACCTGCATTGCGCTATCGGGTGAGGGCAAGCCCGACGAGCCCTGCGCCACGTTCGAGATCGGCCTGCCCGAGGGCGCGGAATCCGGCGAGCTCACGGCGGGAGAGCTGAGGCGCTTCCCCCTGGTCGAGGGCGAGACCGCGGAGGCCGTTGTGATGCCATCTCGCCGATGGGACGCCGGCGCCGGGCAGGGACAGGAGCTGCGGGCGACGGTGAAGGGCGGTGTGGCGGGGTTGATTCTGGACGGCCGAGGACGGCCCATTGCTGTGCCTCAGGATACCGGAGAACGGGTCGAGAGGGTCCTGGATTGGAGCAGGTCTCTGGATCTGTATCCGGAGCAATAGGCCCCAACCTTGATTCAGCGGGTGACACGGCACGAAGTGCACGAATGAGTGGAGCAGAAGAAGCCTCAGATTGTGAGTTGATGTGATAGCTGTACCGAGTCCGCGCGTTACGGAGAGTGCAGAACGTGCAACCCAGGGGAGCGACAAGATGATGGGACAATACAGGATGCTGAGGTCGGCGATGGTCCTTGGATTCCTTATCTGCATCTATGGGTCGGTTGGTGCCGAATCGCCGTGGGACGAGGTCAAGAAGATCCTTTCCGAGACGAGGGACATCATTGTCTTGGACGGTACGGACCGGAGTTCTCTGCGTTACGAGGGCGATTCGCAACCGTCCCACGGGGACTGGATGGTTTCCCATATGCTCTCCGATCCGGAGAACTTCAATCCTTTCACCTCGAATGATTCCGGTGCCTCTCGCGTGCACCGGTACATTTTCGAGTCTCTACTCTACCCGGAGAATGAGACCCCCTATGCGTTGAAGGGGTTGATCGCCAAAGACTATCCGACGATTTCAGAAGACAGGCTTTCGTACCGGTTCCAGATCCGGGAGGGCGTGCACTTTGCGGACGGGGTCCCGCTCACCACGGACGACGTGCTGTTCAGCATCAAGGTGATCCAGAACCCGCGTGTGATGGCACCCCACCTCCGGAACTACTACGCATCGGTGAAGGACGTAGAAGCAGACGGCCCGTACGAGATCACCTTTGTGTGTGCGGAACCGTACTTCAGGAACGATTTGATGCTAGGTGGCATGGATATCCTGCCGAAGCACTACTACGATCCCGACGGGTTGCTCGACCCCGTTGAGGCCGCAAGCCTGATCGATGGATCGTGGAAGGACGGTCCCCACGCGGATAGGGTTACCCAGTTCGCAGAGCGCTTCAACCGGGACTTCAACCGCCGGATGCTGGGATCGGGCCCCTATTACGTTGCGGATTGGGAGAACGATGTGGTTACGGGGCAGAAGGTCATTCTCACCAGAAGTGGGAAATATTGGGGATCAGGGGTGCCGGGCCTCCCGATCACAGGCTACGTCAACCGGATCGTGTTCAAGATCATCAACAACGTCGACGCCGCCTTCATCGAGCT
>JASLMQ010000575.1 GCA_030746455.1 Candidatus Latescibacterota bacterium | reverse complement strand
GGTGTACCACCACGGCAACGACGACCTGCAGGGGTGGAGCTCAGAGCCGATTCGATCTACGGGCGATTGGAAGGGGCGCGGCTATCTCACCGATGAGGCGCTTGAAGCTATAGCTCGATGTGATGCGGAACAGGAGGCGATGGGGAGTACCCGGCGCGGCCTCGGTCCGCCGTTCGAGGCCGCGGACGTTCCGGATGACGCCTACCACGATGGGAAAGACGCCCTTGCGGCTATGGGCGAGCTACGTCGGCTCCGGGATCTCGATCGGCCGTTCTTCCTGGCGTTGGGTTTCCACAAGCCACACCTGCCGTTCAATGCACCCAGGCGCTACTGGGATATGTACGACCCGAAGCAGCTGCCTCTTGCGGAAAATCCCTTCGAGCCGGCAGGTGTGACGGACTTCTCGCTCACGAACTACGGAGAACTCCGTGGATATTTCGGCGTATCGGAGAAGGGAGACATCCCAGATGACCTCGCGCGGCAGCTGATCCACGGATACTGCGCGTGCGTTAGCTACATGGATGTTCAGCTGGGCAGGGTACTCGAGGAGTTGAGGGATCTCGGCCTCTGGGAGGAGACGGCCATCGTGTTCTGGGGCGACCACGGTTGGAAGCTCGGGGAGCACAATTCCTGGTGCAAACACACCAACTTCGAGGTCGACACGCGAGCCCCGCTACTGGCCAGGGCCCCGTCGATGACCGCCAGGGGCAAGACCACGGAAGCACTCGTCGAGTTCGTGGACATGTACCCGACGCTCTGCGAGCTGTGCGGGCTAGACATCCCCGAGCACTGCGAGGGCGCGAGTTTTGCCCCCCTCCTGGACAATCCGGGCCTCCCGTGGAAGGACGCGGCCTTCAGCCAGTACCCGAGAGGGAGTGTCATGGGCTGTGCGATGCGGACTGATCGCTATCGCTACATCGAATGGAGAGAACGGGCATCAGGACAGATTCGTGCTCGCGAGCTCTACGATCACACGCAGGACTCGCAGGAAAACGAGAATGTCGTCGAACGCACAGATCCCTATCTGCTGAAGGCCCTGTCAGACCAGCTTGCGCAGGGGTGGACGCAAGCAATGCCCGGGTCGTGGGGACCGAGGGAGAGCCACCCGAGTATGTAGGTCGACACCCAAAACCCCCGGGGATCGAGGCGCTCGAGTCCCGCGGCCACACAGGAGGAGTTCCCATGCCTAGGAAGATCACCGTCGCGACCACGTCACTGCGGCCGGGTGGAGGGACATCCTCGACCAAGAAGAACCTGGCTGCCGCGGAGCGGCTGCTGACTCAGGCCGCCGCCGTGGAACCCGATATCGTCTGCCTGCAGGAGCTCTTTTCGCTGACCGGGATACCAGTCGCGCACTGGCCCGGAGCCGCCGAGACGGTGCCGGGGCCCACATCCGAGCGGATCGGTGCGTTGGCCAAGCATTTCGGCTCGTATGTGGTGTGCCCAATCCTGGAGCAAAAGGGAGACCGGATCTACAATGCGAGTGTGCTGATCGATCGAGAAGGCGGGATAGAAGGCATCTACCACAAGATTCATCCTACCATCCCGGAGCTGGAGGTCGGGGTGGTTCCGGGCGAGAGCGTCAAAGTCTTTGAGACGGAATTCGGCCGGGTGGGCATACTGGTCTGTTTCGACGTCGTGTTCCCGGACCGTTGGCGCGAGGCCAAGGCGAAGGGCGCCGAGATCGTGTTCTGGCCCTCGGCCTACGACGGGGGATTGCCTCTGCGGTCACGCGCCAGCGATCTGGAGCTCTACGTCGTGTCGGCGATGCCCAAGAGCGAGTGCCTGATCCTCGACATTACCGGATACCCGATCGCCAGCACCGGGAACTACACCGACGTCGCCTGGGCCCGGATCGACCTGGAGAAGCGGTTGTTCTCCACAGACTACAACATGGCGCAGCACCAGGCCATCATTGGGAAGTATGGCCAGCGGGTGAACATCAGCGTGTTGTCGGCCGAGGGCGCGTTCACGCTGGAGTCCAACGACCCGAAGGTGACGGTGGCCGACATCGTCGAGGAGTTCGGGCTGGAGACGCAGCAGGACTATTTCCAGAGAAGCGCGGATCGGCAGGATGCCGCTTGCAGAGGCGCGACGACCAAGGTGCAGAGATGAAGCTGAGAGATTCGATGGAGCTGGGAGGCCAGCATCTGTTGGGATGGCTCAACCCGGAGAGGGACTACCTGCCGACCGGCAGCTGGGCCATCACCCACGATCTGGCGCGCTGGTGGGACGCCATGCTGCGGCTGGAGGCGGCTACAGGTTTCGTCATTCCGGGACACATGGAGGGCGCCTGCCTGCGCAACCTACACTGGCTGACCGACAATCCGGACGGGCTGCTCTGGGTTCCGCCCGGACTGGACTGGCACCCGATAAAGTTCGAGTTCCACAGCTTCCGCGAAGGCATTCTCACATTCGCGGCACTCGCACACTACCGCAACAGTGCCTGGGCCAGGGCGGCCGGCTGCCGCTATCTCGAGTCGATCAGCCGAGCTCTCAGACCGGACTTCTCGTGGGATGTGCACGCTTCCGACTACGCCAGGCACTTCGTGGGTGGAGAGAACGAGGATCGCGGGCACACCCCTGAGAACGAGAACCGCTTCCAGCTCACCGTTTCGCACGGGCGTTGCATCGAGGTGTAAAGCCCTAAGTTGACTGGACACTCACGTAGCTGTATTCAGGCTGCCTTTCGCGCGGCGATTTTCTCGGCTCTGACTTGCTTCGGAGTCTTGTATCCGTGGCGCTGGATGATCCATTCGCGGTTGTATAGGTCTCGG
>JASLMQ010000574.1 GCA_030746455.1 Candidatus Latescibacterota bacterium | reverse complement strand
GACGCGTGGTCCCTGGTGCGACGTCGTCTTGCCGAACTCGGATTCGACGTCTCTGTCGTGCACGACTCCGCACTGCTCGTGATCGAAGACGAAGAAGCGCTTTCTGTCCGCGAAGCCGAAAACGACGCCGTTGGGTCCCGCGCACATGTCGGTGTAGTCCTGCGCGCCCGGGAAGGCGACCGACTGCCACTCGACCTTCCTTGTCGGCAGATCCAGGATGTAGAGCGCCGCCTCTTCCGCCTTCTTCTCACCCCCGGTTCCCGCCATGGTGGTCGTTCCGCCCAGGAGCTTACCTCCTTCCAGGGCGACAAGGCTCATCGTGCTGTGCTCGGGGATGATGTCGGTGTGCTCGAGCAGCGTGCCCGACTCGGTCTCCCGATCCCAGATGAAGAGGCCGCCGCCGGTGTAGCCGTAGCCCGGGGTGCCGGCGAGGACGATGGTCCTCCCGTCGGGGTGCGCCAGGAGCATGTGGGGCCGGTTGATGGCGGGATGGCAATCGGTGTGGTAGCGCGGGTTCGACTTCGGGTTGTCCGTCTCGGTTGGCACCCAGGGGCTTGACGGGTCCCATTCGAGCAGGACGCCGTGACCGTAACCGCCAACGAAGAACCGGTCGCCCTGCCGGACGACGGTGTTCCACTGGCTGTACGCCGCGCGGTTGACCCAGGTGTCCTCTTCCGGATCGTAGCTGAAGAACCGCATCGGAAACGCCGTGCCGCCGCAGACGGTGTCGCCCGGCGCGGTGGCGACGCCCATGATGTGGGCGCCCTCGCTGGTGTAGTCGAAGCTGAGCTCTTTGCTTGTGCCCGACTTCGGGTCCTCGACAACGAGGGTCCTCTCCACGAGGTCGCAGGCGGCCAGTCGCTTCCCATCGGGGAACTCGCGGTGGAAGAGGCCCTGGCTTTCCGCGACGTAGGGCTTCGGGTTCAGGTCGGGCGCACGATCCAGCACCTGCCATTCCCCGCCGTAGAGCTCGTACCAGGTCCCATCCTCGCCTGGCACGTTCTGGCCGTAGACCTTGCCGTTCGTGTCCCTGATCACGGGTGAGTGGCCCTTGCCCCGCTCGTCCTCGGGCACGATCGGGGTGGCCTCACCGGTTTCGGGGTTGAGAACGATGATCTGGCCCGCCGTGCTGCCGATGCCGAAGTAGATCCAGCCCTGGTCGTCGGCGGCAACCGCGCGCGGGTACTGGAGCCAGTTTTGATCGTAGAGGTTGCCGTAGTCGCGGAACGCGCCGGTCTCGGGGTCGTATGAGGCAACGGCGCTGTTGGGATAGGTTGCCGCCCAGATGACGCCGTCGTCGTCCTCGGTCATGCTCATGGCCACGCGTGTAACGGTCTTGTGATGGAAGGTGAAGGCCCGCTTGGCAGGATCGAACTCGCAGAAGTGGTCGTTGAAGTGGGTGTAGAACCGATTCCGTGTGGAGAGGATCGAGGCGAAGGGGGAATCCCCGATCGGGAAGGGGATCGGGATCTGATCCGCCTCGCCGGTTTCCGCATCGATCATCAACACGGCGTAGCATCCGCGGTGGTCCATCAACCAGAGGAGCACGACGTTCCGGCCGTCGCCATCTACGGTTGCGACGGTGCCCCGGTGGTTGCTGATGGGCGTGGCCACGCCGTGATGGCGGAAGCCGTTGCCGAGGTCTTCGCTGGCAGGTTCGTTCATGGCATCTCCTTCGTTGTCGTGACAGCTTGCATCGGCGCGTCAGGCGCGCTATCATGCAGGAATGCTACGGTGTTGAGAACCGTCGGGTCCAATATACATTTCCCGATTCTGAGATGAAAGGACCGTCGAGCCAGGGCTCGATGGCCTGGAGATCGCATTGGAGAGGGCCCCTTCGCACGCATCCGCGTGGGCGGCTGAGGACAGAGCCAAGGTCAGAGTAGGAGGGAGCGATGGCAACGGCTGGAGGTGAACGTATCCAGGTGCTGAACCCGATGGGCTACCCCCCGGCTATCGAGCGGCTGGGGATGGCCCCGCGGCCGCGCAGCCTCGAGGGTCAACCGGTCTACCTGGTGGACTGCCGGTTCGACGATGGCGACATCCTGATGCAACAGATGCAGGACTGGTTCGCCGAGCACAAGCCGGAGGTACAGACGGAGCTGCGGCGTAAGTCCGGTGTGTACACGGAGCGGGATCCCGCGCTCTACGAGGAGATCCAGGCGAGCGGCGGCGTGGCCGTCGTGGCCGTGGGCCACTGAAGCACGTGTGCCCCGGCGGTCGCCGACCAGTGCATCATCCTCGAAACGGAATACGGAGTGCCCACCGCGTCGGTACAGACGAGCGTGTTTCTGCCGCTGGTTACCGCGTCGACGATGCAGAAGGGCATTCCCAATCTCAGACTCGTCTTCGTGCCCCAGCCGGTGATGGGAAAGTCGGCCGCGGAGCTCAGGGGCTATATCGACGGGCCGGACGCCGTGACGGGACGGCCCTTCATGGACGAGGTGATCGACGCGCTCACGAAGCCCCTGACCGATGCGGAGGCCCAGGGGGAGGCATTCGACCGGTCGACGCCCCGCCTGGCGCCGCCGGACACGGAAGAGAACCTGAACCAGCTCTTTCTCGAGGAGAACTGGACGGACAAGCTCCCGATTGTGATGCCGACCGAAGAACGGGTGGCCGCGATGCTTGCGGGCACGAGCCACAAGCCCGACGAAGTGGTGGGCCGGATGCGGCCGACGGGCACGCGGGAGGCCTGGGAGTTCACGGTGGAAAAGGTGGCGGTCAACGCCGTGATGGCGGGGTCCAAGCCCGAGTACCTCCCCGTGATCCTGGCGCTCGCCGCCAGCCAGGTGACCGCCCGGGGCAGCACCACGAGCTCGGCGGCGGGGATGGCCGTGGTGAACGGCCCGATCCGGCACGAGATCGACATGAACTGGGGCATCGGCGCGATGGGGCCGTACAACCACGCGAACGCGACGATCGGGCGCGCCTACGGCCTCCTGTCCCAGAACCTGCAGGGGGGATCGCTGCCGGGGGTGACCTACCTGGGTTCGCAGGGAAACAACTACGCCTACAACAGCATCACCTTCCCCGAGAACGAGGAGCGGAGCCCCTGGGAGCCCTTCCACGTGCAGCACGGATTCCGGAGCGACGAGAGCGCGGTGAGCGTGTTCTCCGGGAACCGGTCGACGGCCTTCCAGCTGGGCCTGCGCGAGAAGCACTGGCGCGAGCACGTGCGCAACATGCTCCGGGGGATGAACCCGCACACGTCGCCGACGTTCATCCTGGATCCCATCACGGCGGTCCAGTTCGTGGATCGCGGTGGATTCGACCGGAAGGAGAAACTGATCCGGTGGGTTCACGAGAACGCGACCATGCCCGCCGGCGAGTACTGGGACTACCAGCTGATCGAGAACTACGTCGCCCCCAGGGCGCTAAACGGCGTTGAGCCCTACGCCACGATGCTGAAGGCCAACGAAGACGAGATGATCCGCGTCTTCCCGGAGGATCGCATCCACGTGGTGGTGGTGGGCGGCGAGACGAACGGGTACTGGCGGATCATGGGGTGTAACTACGGGAAGAGCGTATCCGTCGATGTGTGGAGGTAGAAAAGGACTGACCACTGACCACAGACCACCGACGACGGCGATGGGCGGGCCTGAGGCCCGCCCATCGCTATTGGGCATGAGGGCCGTAGCCCTCTTTGCGAACCAGCAGCTGCTTGCGGTCGCTGAAGCCATCGCCCCGAGCGCCGAGAAGGTCGATTAGTCGCTGACGCCAGAGAGAGACACGGCCCGCGTGGTCGGGCGATGCCGAGAGGTCGTGGACCTCTGTGCGATCGCCGGTGAGATCGAAGAACTGCTCGTCTCCCCGGGTGGGGAACCAGATGTACTTCTCCTTGCCGTCGGTGAGATACTGCATTGCCAGGCTGGCGTCGTAGCACGGCGAGTGCTCGCCGTGGATGTAGTCCCGCCACGGCTCGCCGCGAACGGCGTCGAGCACGCTCTGTCCGGTCACAGAATCGGGGATGTCTACCCCGACGGCCTCGAGCAGCGTGGGCATCACGTCCTGCAGGCCCACGGGGTGCTCGAAGGTGCCGGAGGGGAGGTCGAGCGATCCGGGATACCGGATGAGGAACGGGATCCTGGCCGAGCCCTCGTAGGCATAGCACTTCCGATGCAGGTGATGGTCGCCCATCATGTCTCCGTGATCGGCGGTGAAGAGGAAGAGGGTGTTGTCGAGCAGTTGGCCGATGCGGCGGAGCATTTCCGTGAAACGCCCCAGCTCGTAGTCGATGTGGGTGATCAGGCCCATGTAGCCCGCGCGCGCCCGCTGATTCTGCTCGGGCGTGAGCCGCCCGCACCACGCGAGACGGTCCAGTCCCGGGTTGGGGACGTCATAGCACGACGCCCAGTCGCCCACGGGGATGGGAGGGAGGTCGCGGTCGATGTACATGTCCCAGTAGAACTGGGGAGGATCGTACGGGGAGTGCGGGCGCAGGTGAGAGCACCAGAGGAAGAAGGGCCGAGTGGGATCCCGTTTGGCGATTTGCTCGAGCGAGACGTCGGTCGTCCAGACCGTCGAGTGATACTTCTCCTCCAGGTGCCACGGACGGCCGAGCCAGCCGTTGGCGTCGCAGCCGTGGCCCCTCTCGTCTGCCTGAGGACCGCAGTGCTGGCGCAGCCAGTCCAGGTAGTCGTCATCCCCTTCGCGCAGGTCGTGGGGAATCGCCGTGTGGAAGCCGTAGAGCTTGCGTCTGGGGTGCATGTTTCGCCACCCGACGTTGATGCAGTGGTAGCCGGCGTCGGCGAGGACCTCGGCAAGCGTATTCGGCTCGTGCCACTCGGAGCCCGCATAGCCGATGAGGCCGCAGGTGTGGCTGCCCTGGCCACCGTGAAGCATGCGGCGCGCGCCCGTGGTCGACGGGATCTCGGAGTAGGCGTTGGGGAAGTAGGCGCCGCGGTTGATGAACGAATCGACATTCGGCGTCTCGACGACGGGGTGGCCGGCTATGCTGAGGTGGTCTCCCCGGTGCTGATCGGTGGTGAAGAGGATGATGTTGGGTCGATCGTCGGCCATGGCAGCGTCTCCTCTTGGTGGGACTGGCAAGGGCGTCTCAGGAGAAAGGGCTCACGCGTGACTGCGTGAGCCCCTCAGGATATGCAGGCGCCCCAACGGTCAGGCAGCAACGCGCTCCTCCGGCAGCCACCAGAGCTTCTTGGTGCCGGCGCTTTCGACCTGCGCGAGCGCCTGGTCCAGGGCGTCCTGTTCCTCCTCGGGGGAAAGGGGCGTGAACGATTCGGCGATGGCGACGTTCTGCTCCACGTGCTCGACGGTGTCCATGCCCGGGATGACCACGTCGACGTCCTGGCTCAGGGCGAAGCGGAGGTAGAGGGGGACGTCCTCGGCCGGTACCTGGCCGTAGGCCATCGCTTTCATGCAGATGA
>JASLMQ010000573.1 GCA_030746455.1 Candidatus Latescibacterota bacterium | reverse complement strand
GGTGTACCGCGAGCCCGAGCATGTTCTTCTCACCGATGGCGACGGCCACGTGCGAGCCTTCCCAGTTGAGTCGATCGAATCAGTCAACGGCCGGACGCGGCTGAGATGCAGCCGGCATCCGGGATTCGATTACGACGCAGCAACCAAGGTGCTCACAGAGCGGTCTTTCCCATTCCGGGCGGTTGACGGGCCGGCGCAGGTGAGGTCTCCGTCACGAGCGTGGATACAGACCGGCGCAAAGCGACCGACAGCCCGTAGGGTCCGCACGTCGAGCAGGCTCTCAGTCGATGGCACCAACGTGGAACCGACCGACGAGTGGGTGTCGGCCTCCAGATGAGACGTCTTTTTCCCTTCGGTGCACGGCCACCACGAAGGGCGCGCGAATTGGGTGAGGAAACGGAGGGTCTGATGGTTCTTCTCATTTGCTTCTGCATCGCAGTGCTGTTGCTTCTGTGGGGCACCGCCCTGGCCGGGACACTGCCTGGGATTCCTGAAGGGATCTCTCCCGAATCCTACTACGATGGGTTCTATCCCACCCAGGCCTGGGTTGGCGAGCTGCGACCCATCCCCCTCGACCGGCGCGATCATCCCTTCCAACAGGTGGAGATCGTCAGGGGTCCGTCCGGTGATCCGAAGCAGAACTGGGATGGCGCTGTCATCAGGCGCACTTCGGAAGACATCGAGAAGCTGAGGAGGGACGTGCAACCCTTCCTGGACCTCCCCCCGGAGGCCTACTCAGGTCTGGTTCCCCGCCGCAACCGCATTTCCGGTAACGACCGGGTGATGATCCACCGGCACACGATCCCCTGTCCCACGGGTGACGGAGGTCGCCTGATGTGGCGCCCGGATCGGCCGGACGCCATCCGGTGCAGCCGAGGCCATCTCGTGGATCCCTTCGAGATGTTCCCGCCGACTGGCACGATACGGATCACGGGTCCACAGGGGGAGGAGCAGGCCTATCCCTATCACGACACCCCGGACGGCGAGAAGCGGATCTATCTTATCGGGGAGTTCATGGATCCGCTTCGGCTTCAGACCCTTTCCGATGCCGTCCAGGGGATGGGCATCCTGTACGCCGTGACCGGTGAGGAGGCCTACGCACATCGGGTCGCTGCGATCCTCTGCGATTTCGCCGAGGCCGTTCCCCACTGGCCCAAGGTGGCCCGAGGCATCCACAGCGGGCTGGAGGGAGCAGACCGCTTCCTCCCGACCGATGATTACAGAGACTATTCAGGCATCTGGTACGACAAGTACCACTCCGGCATTGGCTCGATCCCGGCTTCCCTGGCTTCGGGGTACGACTTCGTTGTGAAGGCTCCGATGTGGGCAGCGCTGGATGCCCGGGCTGAGGGCGGCGATGCCCGAGCAGCGATCGAGGACGACCTCTTCCTCTACTCGGCCCGGGATGAGATCATGTACGATGTCCATTATCCAAGGCCTTCCTCGGCAGTGAGCAACTACATCCCCTACCAGATGACCGGGCTGGCGTCGATCGGGCGCGCTGTGGGCATACCGGAACTGGTGCACTACATGCACTGGAAGGGCCTGCAGCTTGTGCGCAAGACACTCATGGCCGACGGCATGTTTCCCGAGAGCGTCTCCTACGCCCGGCAGCACGTTTACGGCATCGCGCGCGCAACGGTGATTGCAGAAGGCTACACCGACCCGCCCGGCTTCGTTTCCAGCATCGACGGCAAGCGCTTCAAGGATCTGGACATCCTGCGGGACCTTCCGGAACTGGGGCGGGCGATCCGAGTACTGGAGACGCTGACGTATCCGGACGGCGAGAGCATGATGATCCACGACACCTATGGACGCCTGGTGAGCGCCGGCTTCCCTCCACCCTCGGAGACGAAGCCAATGATCTACCCCGCCTTCGGCCACGGCGTGCTGGGGCGAGGGGATGTGCAGGATAGAAATCAGGTCCAGGCGCACCTGCACTACTCGGGCAACTGGGGACACGATCACGCTGACATGCTCAATTTCGTCCTATGGTCCTGCAACCACGAGCTGATTTCCGATATCGGGTATGCCCACACCTACCGCTTGTTCGCCAGCAATACGAGCGGGCACAACACCGTGGTGGTGGACCGCAGCCCACAAGGCAGGGACCTGGCGCGGCCGGGAGACCTCATCGCATGGCATCCCGTGTCCGGAGGCGTGCAGGTCATCGAGGTGTCCGGCGAGTCAGCGTATTCACAGTGCGAGACCTACCGGCGGACGTTGATGCTCCTCCCAGTCGACCAGGACGACGCACTTGTGCTGGACATCTTCGACGTGGAGGGAGGGGATGTCCACGAATGGATGGCGCAGGGGAGCTGTATGGTCGACGGCACACTGGAGGTGTCCGTCCCCACCGAGTTCCACGGTGAGAGCTACGCGCATGATAAGGAGCCGTTCGAGCCGCCCAGGGATGCCGTGTACCGGAAGGCGCGGCGGGATCGGGGGATTCACCCGCACCGGCTCGAGCCGGGTGAACCGGATCCCTGGTACGGCGTCTTCCGCAACGTGTACGAAGGGGAGATGGCCGGATCGATGACGGCGCGTTTCGGCTATGACACACCAGAAGTGGCCGCGCTTCGGCTGCACGTCCTGTCGCCGGACCGCGCCCAGGTCTACACATGCACCGTGCCGAGCCTTCGCAAGGTGTGGAGCAAGGCCGCCGGCCGGGAGGAACACGAGCAGGTCGAGCAATTCCGCATGCCCAAACTGATCCTACGCCGTGAAGGAAGCGACCTTCACAGCCGGTTCGTGGTCCTTTGGGAACCCACGCGCAACGGGGTTGCGACGCACAGAGTCCGTTCGCTTGCGGAGCCGGAGGCCGATGGCGTGGCCGTGGAGATCGAGACCGACGGCCCCGAACCAGCCCGGACGATGCGTCTCTACTGCGGCGACTCTCCCTCCTCGATGGTGACGGGTGGCGGCATCACGTTCAGGGGGCGCTATGCCGCCTTCATCCAGGAGGACGGCAAGCGCACCGTTTCTCTGTACGATGCTACGCGCTTCGAGGGCGGAGGTCTCGACATCGCCGTCACCAGGCGGGCGCCACTGCCCATTGCCGAGGTGGTCCGGCTGGAGGAGGACCGATGGGGCGTCGTGCTCGACGGCTGCTGGGACGACGTTACAGCGGAGTCTCCGCGGCTCTTCGACCAGGCCGAGCAGGTCATCGTGGACCAGGACGGCACCCGGCGCGCCTTCCCCGTGTCAGAGGTCACCGCCGGGAACGGGAAGGCTTTGCTGGTGTGTGAACGCGACCCCGGTTTCGACTATGACGCGTTGGCCCACGTGCTTCGGGACAGGTTTTCTCCTTTCAACACGGTCGACGGCGAGGCCCTGGTGGAGCTGCCCAGTCGGGTGCGCGTGGTCCAGAAAGACGGACAGACAACGGTTGTGGCTACGGACTCCGTCACGGTGAACGGCACGATGGTGGAGCCAACGCAAACAGGGACATCGTTCTAGCCTAGATTATTCACAAAAATAGTGGTAGCCCCTTGTACAAGTGTCAGGAATGTCCTATTTTAGGACAGTGAGT
>JASLMQ010000572.1 GCA_030746455.1 Candidatus Latescibacterota bacterium | reverse complement strand
TTCTCGACGTCTTTCGGGTCAACGCAGAGGCTTTCAGGATCGATCTCGGCGTACACGATGGTGGCGCCCAGGTTCATCGCGGGCAGCACGGACGCCCAATAGGTCATGCTCTGGCAGATGATCTCGTCGCCCACCCCCAGGCCGATCCCGAACATCGCTCCGTGGAGCGACGCCGTACCGGTGTTGTGAGCCAGAGCGTATTTCATCCCGTGCCATTCGGCGAACTCCTTCTCGAACTCCATCGTCACGTCCGTGCCGGACATCTTGCCGGCGCGAAGCACCTCCAGCGCCGCCTCCTCATCCTCCTCGGTGATGATCGGCCAGGAGAAGATGTCACCCGGATCACTCTTCACCGCCTTGGGACCACCCAGAATCGCCAGCTTTTCCATCGATCGAATCCTCCTGAGGTATCAGCAGATTGCGGCGCGACAGGTTCTTCTGCGCCTGGTTGCTCCTAGCTCGGACAGGCGATTTCTTCGCACGGTATTGCGTACGGCCATCGTCAGCCGGCCAGCTCCTCGGCGTACGAGAACAGCGCGGGCGTTCCCCCCGTGTGGAGGAAAACGACCGTCTCATACGCCCCGATCTCTCCCTTGTGGACCAGCTCGATGAGCCCCGCCACGGCCTTGGCGGAATAGATGGGATCCAGGAGGATCCCCTCGGACCGGGCCATCAATCGCAGGGCCGCGTTCCCCTCGGCCGAGGGGTACCCGTACCCCCGGGGCCCGATATAGCTGTCCAGGTTGATGATATCTTCCGCGGTGAACGGCATGTCCAGCTCCAGCACCTCGTCCATCCGGGCCAGGATGTCCAGAAAGGCCGTCTTCAGGTCGTGGGACCATCGGATCGGCGCCATCCCGATGATGCGAACGCCCATGCCCAGGACCTTGTTGCCGAAGATCAAGCCGGGCTGCGTCGTGCTCCCCGAGCACGTCACCAGCGTGTCCGCCCGCTCACCCATGTGCCCCAGCTGATCGGCCAACTCGGCCATGCACAGGGCGTAGGCCATGGCCCCGAGGTGCTGGTTCTCGCGCTGCATCACCACAAACGGCTTCCGCCCGTCTTGGCGCAGCCGGTCCACGAGCTCTTGTTTTGCGTCACCCAGCTGCTCCTGCGAATCCACCTCCACCATCTCGACGGAGGCCCCCACCAGGTCGTCCACCAGCAGGTTGCCCTGCAGGACGTGGCTCTTGTGGTCCTTGACGACCACCAGCGCACAGTCCAGCCCCTGCTTCGCCGCCGCCGCCAGCTGGCGGCAATGATTGGATTGGGACCCCGCGCCACCCACCAGCACGTCGGCCCCCTGCTGGATGCCCGCGGCGACGGTAAACTCGAGCTGTCGCGTCTTGTTCCCGCCGAAGGCGAGGCCCGTGCAGTCGTCCCGTTTGATGAAGATCCGCGGCCCACCCACCGCCTCGGTCAGCCTGGGGCAGAACTCGAGGGGGGTGGGGAAATGGCCGAGTGGAACGCGAGGCAGCCGGGCGATCCGGACCCGAAGCTCCGCACTCGAAAGGGTTTGGGCCATCGAAAGCTCCTGTGATTGTCCCGACTGGACGAGACAATTGAAACGAAAAACCTCTTGAACCGCAAGAGAAATCTGGCCAACGAGATGTCCGGATCTTGGGCCTCTCAACCTTGGGCTTGATTTCGCCCCGGACTTTCAGTACCTATGGCTCGCCCCGCACGTCCGGGGCCCCCATTCGACGCCCCCGAAGTCGTCCGGAGCAGACCCGAAAACCATCGCGAGGGCCCCCAGTGAACATACTCATTACCGGCATCACGGGCAGAATCGGCGCCAACCTGGCCTCCGTCCTGGTCCAGAAGGGGCACACCGTCCGGGGCCTCGTCTGGCCCAGGGATCCGCGCGTGGAGAAGCTCCGGAGCCTGGACCTCGACCTCCAGGAGGGCAGCCTGACCCGGTCGGAAGACGTCGCAAGGGCCGTGGAGGGGTCCGAGGCCATCTACCACCTCGGCGCCGCCTTCCAGGGCGGAGGACCCTTCACCGAGGCCGACTATTTCGAGATCAACATCCGCGGAACCTTCAATGTTCTGGAGGCCGCGCGCGCCCAGAAGGACCTCCAGCACCTGTTCTTCGCCAGCTCCGACGCCGTGTACGAGAAGTACGTCCCCGGCGGCCTCGAGGCACCGATCCACGAGGACCGGATGCCCAGACAGCCGCGCGGGTGGTACAGCCTCTCCAAGTCCGCCGGCGAGGAGCTCTGCACGGGCTACTGGCGCACCTACGGGCTGCCGGTCACGATCTTCCGTTTCTGCTACGTTCTGGGTGCGGGCGAGGTGATCGACTTCCCCCAGTTCTATCTCAGCCGGGTGGCAAAGCGTCCGGAGCTCAGCTCCCTCTGGCAGGGCGAAGAGCGCCTCGTCATCCTCAGAGACGAGGCCGGCAGGGCCTACAAGAAGCACGTGGCCGACGTGCGTGACATCGTAGGCGGATGCGCCGCGGCGCTGGGCCGATCCGAGGTGGCCGGGGAGGCCATTCAACTCGCGGCACCCAGGGCGTTCACGTGGGACGAGGCCGTCCCCCACCTGTCGGACCGGCTCGGCGTCCCCTTCGTGGAGGCGGAGGTCGCGGGCGTGCCCACACACTACGAGTTCGACCTCTCGAAATGTCGCAGCCTGGTCGGCTACGAGCCCGCCTACGACATCATCCGGATGATCGACGACGCCCTCGCCTACAGGCGCGGGGAAGACATCGGCGTCCTCCCCACCGACTGACTCGAGGACCCGATAATGAGCATATCGTTCTGGCCGGAAGACATCGATGGTGCCGTCTCGCTCTCGTTCGACGACGGCGCGCCAACCCAGCTCGAGAACGCCATCCCGCTGCTCGACGACCACGGCTTCCAGGGTACATTCTACGTCGTCCCGGACCGGCGTCCCACGTGGCCGGATCTCCTCCCCCGCTGGCAGGAGGCCTGCCGCAACGGGCACGAGATGGGGAACCACACCTCACAGCACCCCTGCTCGTGCAACTTCGGGTTCCGCGACGATGGCTATTGTCTGGAGAACCTGACGCTGGCCGACATCGAGCAGACCATCGACGAGGCCACCGAGGCCCTCGACAGGGACTTCCCCGCGCAGAAGGGCAACCGGAGCTTCGCCTATCCCTGCTACCAGAGCGACGTCGGCGTCGGCATCAACCGTCAGTCCTACATCCCCCTTGTCGCCAGGCGCCTGCGTTGCGGCAGGGGCTGGGGCGAGCGGGCGAACAACCCGCGCGCGATCGACCTGGCCTACGTGTGGGCCTGGGCCGTGCAGGGTAACACTGGCGAGGAGATGGTCGACTTCGTCGAGGATGCGATGGGACAGGGCTTCTGGGCCATCATCTGTATGCATGGCGTCGGCGGAGACCATATCGCGATCGAGACCGACGCACTGCGCCGCCTCGTCGAGCACCTCGATGCCAACCGCGAGAGGATCTGGACCCACACGGTGATCGGCGTGGCAGACCATATCATCCAGCGCCGCGCCGAGTTCGCAGAGACCTGATCCGTCACTCCGCTTCAGGAGCCCCACCTTGCTCACCGATGCCGCACGTGCCGCCGATTTTCCTTCCCTGACCGACCGCGTCTACCTGAACACCGCCGCCGAAGGCGTTCCGCCCCGGCAGGTCATCGACGCCCTCACCCAGTACGGCCACGACAAGACCCTCGGCATGGACGGCCGGGAGCGCCACCGTCCCCACTGGGAGTCCGCCCGCGAGCAGGTTGCCGCGGCCTACGGCTTCTCCGCGGACGAGATCGGGATCTGCTCCTGCACCTCCGAGGCCTTCATCCTGGCCGCCACCGCGGTGCGTCTCCAGGAGGGGGACGAGGTCATCATCAACGACCTGGACTTCCCGGCAGGCGTCACCGCCTGGCTCCAGCCCGACTGCCCGGCGCGCGTGAAGGTGTGGCGCTCCGAGGGCGGCGCGTTGCGCGTCGACGACCTGATACCCCTGCTTGGCCCGAAGACTCGCCTCGTCACCGGCTCCCTGGTCAGCTTCTACAACGGCTTCATGATCCCCGTCGCCGAGGTCGTCGATGCCGTGCGGCGCCACTCCCCCGCCCTTCTTGCCCTCGATGTCACCCAGGCCCTTGGACGAATCCCCCTGGAACTGACGGGTGTGGACATGGCCGTCAGTTCCACGCACAAATGGATCCTGGCCAGCCATGGGGGCGGGCTCGTGGGCATCCCCAGGTCGAGATCGGACGTCCTCACCGCCGCCACCGGTGGATGGTTCGGCAAGGAGGACCCCTTCCGCGACGACCGCTTCGACACGCCGAGCCACAGCAAGCCGGGCGCCGAAAGCTACATGGTCGGCATGCCCAACTACGCCGCGATCTACGCCATCAACGCCGGTCTCGAGTACATCCACGGTGTCGGAATCGAGGCGATAGACGCCCACGCCCGGCCGCTCGTTATGGCTGTGCTCGAGGGCCTCAAGAAGCTCCCCGTCGAGCTCCTCACGCCGGACGATCCAGCATCGATCGCGGGCATCCTCGCCTTCTGCCATCCCGATTCCGAGCGCATCCACCGGTTGCTCCACGACAGGGGCATCCACGTGATGCATCAGGCCGGCAGGGTGCGGATCAGCCTGCACGGCTACAACACGATGGAGCACGTCGACGCCCTCCTGGGGGCCCTGGCCGACGCCCTGCGCTGACTCAGATGGTCCACCTGCACTCAAGCCACAGGAGGTACACCCGTTGAGCGACCCATCCCAGCTTCCCGACCTCCTCTCCGATGGATCCATCGTACTGGACTACGCCAGCCTCCGCTACAACCCCTGCGACGACCTGATCTTCCCCAGCGTCATCCGCGCCGACGGCCAAATGGCCAGCCCACTCGCGAAGTACCATATGTACTACGCGCCGCACGACTCCCCGGGCGGGATCTATCTGGCGATCGCGGACGCCCTCGAGGGTCCCTGGCGAGAGTACGACCACAACCCCCTAGTCGAAAACGTCTGGCAACCCCACTATCGCGTGGGACATGTGTCAAGCCCCCACGCCATCCACAATTCGGAGGCCTCGGAGCTCTTCCTCTACTACCACGGAGACAACGACACCACGCACCTCGCGACCTCCACGGACGGGGTCACGTTCGAGTATGAAGGCGTCGCCTGCGACCAGGCCCGTTTCCAGGCCGCCACAGGCATCTCCTCCCGGGTCTTCTACGCCAGGGTCTCCCGTCACGAATCGCCCTCGGAACGCGGTCCCTATGTGATGACGTTCATGGCCTCCTTCTTCGAACCCAAGTCGGAGGACGAGCCCGACATGCACGGGCTCTACGCCGCCTGGTCTCACGACGGCCGGACCTGGAAGGTCGAGCCACAGCCGATACTCAGACAATCGGACCTGGGTCCCAGCGAGTACGTCTGCGCCCCCTACCTCTTCTCGTGGAACGGAAGGCACCACATCTACTACCACCGGGACTTCTCGGGCACCGTTATCCCGGGCAAGGGGGTGACCGACACCTATCGCATCGAGGTGGATGCCGATCTCAGACCGATCGGCCCCCAGGAGCTCGTCTGCCGGAGACAGGCGTTCGGGGATGACAACCTGAGGGCGAGCGATCCGTGTCCCTTCGTGGAAGGAGATACGCTCTACCTGTTCTCCTCCGTCGGCGCGCGTCTGAACCAGAAGATCGGCCTCACCAAGGCCCCAGCCGCCCAGGCCCTGGGCTGACCCCAACACCACAGAACCTCACCACCGATGAACACAGATGGGCACCGATGGAGTGGGGTAGAAGACCGACGTCTGGACGAGCACGGTGACTGGCTTGGATCGCAACAGCTGAGCTCTGGTGTCCCCATATCAGTGTCTATCTGCGCCTGTCCCGGCCGGTATGTGGACCGCCACCACAGTAGTAATAAGCCAGGGCCGGGATTCATCGGTGGTTCCGTCTTGTTTTCGTCTGATACCACTATGAGGATGCACATCCATGGACACCCGCGTCGTCTACCTCTCACCGGGCGAAATGACGATCGAGACCGTCACCCTGCCCGAGCTCCAGCCCAACCAGCTCCTGGTGCAGACCCATCAGGCATCGGTCTGCGGGTCGGAGCGCTACTTCTACCGAGGGATCACCGTCAGCGCGGAGGATGAGGCCAGAGGAGGGCCCGAAACCGCCCTCGGCGAATCGACCGAAGCGGGCGGCCACGGCTACCCCATGGGCCCCCTCGGCCACGAGGGCGGAGGTACCGTTGTCGAGGTGGGCAGTGCCGTTCACGAGTACCTCGGCGGCGGCAAGGTGCAGGTGGGAGACCAGGTGGGCAGCCTGATCTATCCCACCTACAGCGACTATTGGGTGACCGATCCGGCCCACGTGCAGCCCATCCCTGACGGGGTGTCCTTCGAGGTGGGCTGCCTGTACGAGCCCCTGGGCTGCGCCGCCTGGGCGGCGCTCCATATGGACGTCAAGCTCGGGGATACCGTGGCCGTCAACGGCGTGGGCTTTGCCGGCAACATCATGCTCCAGGGGGCGATCAAATCCGGGGCCTCCCGGGTCATCGCGGTTGATGTGGTCCAATCGAAACTCGACATCGCCCGGCAGCTCGGGGCGGACCCCGTGATCGACGCAACCCAGACCGATCCTCTCGAAGCGATCAACGAGCTCACCCACGGCGAGGGCGTCGACGTGGCGATCGAGGCCGTCGGCGGCACCGGCGCGGGGATCAAGCAGGCCCTCGGGATGGTACGACACAACGGCATCCTGGCCCTCTACGGCGACAGCTATGCGCCCGTGAAGGAATTCTGCTTCCACCGCTTCCACGAAGACGGCCTGGAGATCCGGAATCTCAATGCGGTCCACTACACCAAGCTCCGCGCGGTCGAGAACATGCGAGAGGCCTATCGCGCGGTCCAGCGGGGCGTCTTCGATCTCGACATCATCTACGAGAACTCGGTGAGCCATCGGCTCGACGAGATCGGCGAGGTCTTCCGGGCGGAGTCGGAGGACCTCGATACACAGGGTTCGCTCAAAACGCTCATCATCCCGTAGGAGCCAGGGAACAATGAACGCCGTCCACGAACCCGCGCGCGATGTGCCAGTTACCGGGTCCACCGATGTGGTGGTCTGTGGGGGAGGTCCCGCGGGGGTGTGCGCCGCACTGGCGTCGGCCCGGTCAGGGGCCAGCACGCGCCTGCTGGAGGTCCACGGATGCCTGGGGGGTATCTGGACGGCCGGCTCTCTGGGTTGGATCATCGACGCGTGGGACAAGCCGGGCATCATCGCGGAAATCACGCGCGAGCTGGACCGGCGGGGTGCCCGCGCGCTGCGGGTCCCCGGCGGCAAGAACTTCGCCGTCGACGTGGAGGAGATGAAGCTCCTGCTCGAGGAGATGTGCGTGGAGGCTGGGGTTCAGGTCCGGCTGCACACGCGCGTGGTTGCCTCCGAGCGAGACGAGGCCGACCGTCTGACGGCGGTCGTCACGGAGTCCAAATCGGGCCGCGAGGCCTGGACCGGATCGACCTTCGTGGACGCAACAGGCGACGGGGATCTGAGCGCACTGGCCGGTTGCGGGTACGACATGGGGCACCCCGATTCCGGTGTCGTGCAGCCCATGAGCCTGATCGCACTGGTTGCGGGCCTACGCTTCTCCGAGATCGAGTCCTTCGTGGGCGGCTCGCTTCCCAAGCCCAAGACCCGCCTCCTCGTCGAGATGGAGCGGGCGGGCGTCTCGCCCTCCTACCGTTCCCCCACCCTTTTGCGAATCCGGGAAGAGCTGTTCGCGCTGATGGCGAATCACGAGTACCACGTGAGGTGCGACGACGCCACCGGGATCACTGCGGCGACCTTCCAGGCGCGGTCCGAGATTCATCGACTCGTCGCGGCCTTGCGGGACCTCGGTGGTGTGTGGTCCGAGATGCGGATCGTGGCCACGGGCGCGCAGATCGGCGTACGGGAGGGACGCCGGATCCATGGCCGCCACACCGTAACGGTCGATGACCTGGTGGACGGTACCCGACACGTGGATGCCGTCTGCCGCGTGAAGCGCGGGGCCGGCGTACACCCAACGGACCTGGACAAGGCCAAGGCCGTGGTGATCCCCAGGCTCAAGTCACAGCACTACGACATCCCGCTTCGCGCCCTCATCGCGCGCGACGTCGACGGCCTGCTGATGGCCGGACGGTGCATCAGCGGCGACTTCCTGGCCCACGGCGGATATCGCGTGACCGGTACGGCCGCCGCTTTGGGCCAGGCGGCCGGGGCTTGCGCCGCTCGGGCGGCCGTGTCGGGTTGCCTGCCACACGAGGTGGCCTGGCCCGAGGTTTCTGACGCCCTCGACAGCATCAGCTCGGCTGCGATGGTCTGAAAGCGGAGCCGCATCCAGTCTCCAGGCCCTCGATGCGGAGGGCAACCTCAAAGGGAGAGTGCTTCGGTGTCGACTGCCAAGCCGGCATGGATCTACGAGGGATTCATGGCCGTCCAGGCGATCGAGAACGTGCCCCACGGGCTACGTCTCGGCCTCTGTACGGTCGAGACTCCCGTCCATGTCCGGGAGCAACGGGATCCTGGAATGGCGAACACCCTCTCCCGGCAGGGCGTCGACTTCGTAATCCTGGACGGCGTCCGCGGCCTTGGACCCGAGATAGACCTGGCGGAGGTGCGCGCCAACAAGCCCATCGCCCGGGCCCTCAAGAAGACGGGCATTCGACGGGTACTCTACACGCAGACCATCGGCCAGATCGTGCACGAGCCGTTCTTCGCGGAACTGCCCGAAGCCGCTGAATGGGTGCAGAGGGGGCCCGATGGGCAGGCCCCGACCTTCGGTCCCAAGTGGTGGCAGTACATCCCCTGTCTGAACAACCCCGATTTCACAGCCTACGTGAGCCGAATCATCCGCGACGCCATGCACGAGCTGGACCTGGACGGCATCTTCACCGACCTCTACGGCTACTTCAGCTACACGTGCGCGTGCGACCACTGCAGGACGCGGTTCCAGGATTACATCGACCGGAAGTATCCGGACCCGGATCAACGTATGGAGCGGTTCGGAAGCCTGGCCCCCTTCGAGCCACCGCCTTTCCGGACCCTTGGGTATTCGGACTATATGACCGGCATTCCGGAGCCGAACGTCATTCTCGATCCTGTGTCCCAGGAGTGGATTCGCTTCCGGTGTGAGAGGCTGGGTGAGGTCACGCGCGAGCTGAACGAGACGGTGAAGGCGTGCAATCCCGACGCAATCCTCTATGTCAACTACCTGTACGGCGGGGTTCCTGGCCTCAACAACGCGGCCTTCCACGGCGCCTGGCCGGAGCTTGTTCTCCCCGAATGCGACCTGTTCAGCGCGGAAGTCGCGGGCAAACCCGAACTCCTACCAAGTGGTGTCGCCAAGAGCCGGGTCGTGCAGATGAAGGTGGCGAAGTCTTTCGACATTCCGGTGACTCCCGCGGTCACCCGGACCGAGCTAGGGGACTTCAAGCGGCTGTTCCTGGCCGAGGGGATGGCCTTCAACACGAGCCGGTTCGACTGGGTAGGGCCCATCCGGCGGGACAGCCCTCCGGATTGGATGCGGAGCTACGTCGAGTTCTCGCGCACGAACCACAAGCTGCTGGGTAGGGCTGCCACCGTTTCAGACTGCGCCATTTTGCACTCATTCGAGACACTCTCCTACACCTGCAGCTATCCCCACGAAAGCACCGTTCTGTGTGAACAGAGCCTGTTGCAGGAGGGGATCACCTTCGACATCGCCTTCGACGCGCATCTCGAGGACCTGGAGCGCTACCGCTGCCTCTTCCTGCCCAACGTCGTGTCCATGAAGCGAGACACAGCGGAGAGAATCGCAGAGTACGTACGAAATGGCGGCTCTCTGGTGGCAAGCGAAGACACCTGCGTGCTGAATGAGCGCATGCAGCCCTGGAGAGGTGAGCGGTACAGGCGCGAGAAGTCGCACCTGCTCGGGGAGTTGCTGCAGATCGCCTGGCCGGAAACGGGCACGCTGTTCGAGGAGGTAGGCAGGGGAAGGGTCGCGATCGTCGCTCGGATCGAGCGTCCGTGGCAGGCGACCCCAGGGGGAGGCGACACGGACTCGTACCGTACGCTGCTGACCCATTCCTCCGGGCCTCCGCTGCCCTTGATGGCCTGCGCGAGGGAGCTTGCAGTGAATCACGCGGACATCGTGGCCGCCCTGGACTACGCGCTGGATGGGCGTCGCACAGTACGCATCGACGCTCGCGGCCCGATCATCCCCGAGGTCACGCGAAAGGCCAACGGCCTGTTCGTGCACCTCCTCAACTGGGACGAGGACAGGCCACTGTCCGACATCGCTGTGTCCGTCCTGATAGAGGGCGACGATCCGCCGGAAACCGTCAGGCTCATCTCGCCGGACAAGGAGACGCCTGCGCAGGACCTTGAACACGTCGTCCAGGATGGGAGAACCGAGTTCCGGGTCCCTCATCTGGTTTGCTACAACGTCATCGTGATCGCATCGTGAGAAGTCCGTCTCTATAGGGCGAGATTCATGCCGATACATCTAGATGAGTTCATCAAACAGCACACCTGCCTCTACGCCTCGTTCGACCGGGGCCTGGATGCAAACTTCAGCCGCGGGGACCCTGTCGCGAGCCACCAGCCTGCCGTCGCACGGCACGATCCCTCCGGAGGACGACACGGCGGCGCCCTGGCCCTATCAGCGGCCGAGTACGGGTGGGCCGAGGACGAGTTCACCTTACCCGCCCAGGACAACTTCCCCTACAGCGCCGAGGCCTTCTCGGGCACGGTTTCCCTCTGGCTCAACGGCGATCCCGATGAGGATCTATCGCCGTCAGTACCGGTCGATCCCTTCCACATCAGCCGATCCGCGGCCGACGGGTCGTTCTACCTCGACTTGACCCGCCCTAACGACGAACGCTATGGATCTCCGCGGAAGCTGCGCTTCGGGTTCTACAACGACAGCCCGGCCAACGACCGCTTCGTCGGCGGACAGCTCATCGTCGTGGGTGAGCTCAACTGGAAGCGCGGCGAGTGGCACCACGTAGTCGCCACCTGGCGGAACACCAATTCGGGAGAGGAAGACGGTTCCGCCGAGGTCTACATCGACGGCGTGCGACGGGGATGGATGTCGGGCTACGCCCACCGCGTGACCTGGAAGGTCGACGAGATGACGATCGGGCTGGGACAGCGCTACGCCGGCCTCATCGACGAGGTACTCATACTGGACGCTGCGGTTGAGGGGACTCAGGTCGAGGCCCTCTACGGTCTATCGGCACCCGTTGGCGCTCTGCTCTAACCTCGATTCGACGAAATTAGGGGGGCGAACGGCGCGAAGCGCCTGGGAATCCCGGTTCCGCCTGGCGCTCAGGCCTGGATCTATCACCCCACCGCCTGTGAGCTGAAGTCTGGACCTTCCCGCATCCTGTCTGTCGCAGTTTTCGCGTCTTTCGCGCTTTTCGTAGTTCCCAGGTTTTGTCGCATCAAGGCTAAGCACTCAGGAGAAGCTCCGGATGTCAGTGAAGACTCTCGCATTCGAGCGCCAGCTGATCGACGCCAACCCGATCGGCACGCACGAGTCGAAGCTGGGCGACTTCGGAAACGGGAAGCCCAGCGTGGTGATCAAGCTCTTCCGACCGCACAACCGCGTGGAGCTGTTCCTGAACGTGACCGAGTAACGGCGTCGCGACGCCCGATGGGAGACACACTGAGCTCGTAGATGGAAGTCCATCCCCGAATCCGCAACCTCGGCATCCTCGCCCACGTCGACGCAGGGAAGACCACGCTGACCGAGCAGATGCTCTACCTGAGCGGGGGCGTGCGAGCGCCCGGTAACGTGGACAAGGGCACGAGCCTCTCCGACGCCCTGGACATCGAGAAGCAGCGCGGGATCTCCGTCCGCGCGTCCACCCTCTCGTTCCCATGGCAGGACGTCCGGATCAATCTGATCGACACGCCCGGGCACGTCGACTTCGCCGCCGAGGTCGAGCGCTCGCTCCGGGTGCTGGATTGCGCCGTGCTCGTGCTGTCGGCCGTGGAGGGAATCCAGACCCAGGCTGAGGCCATCTGGCGCGCCCTGGACGCGCTGGACATCCCCGTCATCCTCTTCCTCAACAAGATCGACCGGGTGGGGGCCGACACGGCCTCGCTGTTCCAGAGCCTTCGCACCGAGTTCACTCCGGACGCGGTTCTTCTCAACCACGCAGAAGGGGAAGGCAGCGACACCGCGACCGTCGCCGAGCTCACCCCGCAGCTGTGGGATGACCTGGTCGAGCGGATCTCCGAGCAGGACGACGTCCTTCTCGCCAGGTACCTGAACGACGAATCCCTCTCCTCCGACGATCTGGAGCCCGTCCTGGCAGCGTCTGTCGCCGACCGCAGCCTATTCCCCGTACTGTGTGGATCTGCGAAATTCGGCCATGGCGTCCGCGAGCTCCTCGACCGCATAGTCACCTGCTTCCCCGATGCCGCCACGGACAGCAGCGGCCCCGTCGCCGGCGTCGTCTACCGCCTCGACCACGATCCGAGGCTGGGGCGCCTCGCCGGCGTCCGCATGTGCTCCGGTTGTGTGAGGACCCGCAACACGGTCGTCAACACCACGGCGGACCGGGAGGAGAAGGTCACCCAGATCAAACGGATCGCCCTGGACCGGCCCGAAGACACGGAGATGCTATCCGCGGGGGAGGTGGGCATCCTGTGCGGGCTGCCCGAGGTTCGGATCGGCGACATCCTCGGCGATCCCGACCTCGTACCCGGCGGCTACGCCCTCGTCGAGCCGCTGCTCACCGTTCAGGTGACGGCCCGAGAGGAGGCCGACCACGCCCGGCTGGCCGAGGCGCTCCAGCAGCTGACCAGCGAGGACCCCCATCTGGACTTCGAGTGGTTCCAGGACGAGCGCGAGCTCCACGTCCGGATCATGGGACCCGTCCAGATCGAGATCCTGACGGAAGTCCTGAAGGCGCGGTTCGGCATCGACGCCGCCTTCAGCGACCCCACGGTGGTCTACAGGGAGACCCCTGCCCGGGACGGCGAGGTGACCGAGCGGTACACC
>JASLMQ010000571.1 GCA_030746455.1 Candidatus Latescibacterota bacterium | reverse complement strand
TGAGCCGCAATGGAGATCGGGTGAATCGACACACGCCATCCGGGCGGCGAACGCTGGGACTCCTTCTGGCGCTCTCTACGGCGCTGATCTGGGGCGCACTCCCGGTGGTGCTGAAGATTCTGGTGCAATGGGTGGATGTCTACACCCTGGCGTGGACCCGCTTCCTGCTGGCAGGTGCGCTTCTGACTCCCATTCTGGTTCGCCGGTATGGCTGGCGTGTCCTGGGCGATGTCCGGCGGGCGCCGCTGCTGATGCTGGTCTGCATCGGCGGCCTGTGCGGAAATTACGTGACGTATCTGACAAGCCTGCGATTTGTCTCACCCGGGGCAGCGCAAGTGGTCATGCAGATGACCCCCATGCTCGTGCTTCTTGGCGGGTTGGTGATCTTCCGAGAGACGTTCACCCGGACCCAATGGCTGGGGCTCGGCCTGCTGGTTTTCGGGATCGGGTTGTTCCTTCACCATCGGTACGATGGGCTTCTGACGGGCCTGGACGCGTACACGGGGGGTGTGCTCCTGCTGGTTCTGTCCGCCGTTCTATGGGCGGCATACATCCTGTCACAAAAGCAGCTCCAGGCCTACCTGCCGCCGGAAGCGGTGCTGCTGTTCGTTTACGCAGCCGGCGTGGTGCTGATGTTTCCGCTGGGCCAGCCATCCTGTCTGGCGGATCTGAATCGAACGCAGCTGGGTCTGCTGGGGCTGGCCTCGGTGATGACGGTGACGTCCTACGTGTGCTTCGGTACGGCGATGAACCACCTCGAGGCGTCAAGGACGGGCGTGGTGGTTGCGCTTACGCCGCTGATGACCATGGGAAACGCCGCCCTTTTGGCCAGGATCTTTCCCGATCTGCTGAGTCCGGAAGGACTGACTGTGCTCGGATGGGTCGGCGTAGCTATGGTGGTTGCGGGATCGATGCTCGGGGCGCTGGGTGGAAGACGGGGACGCGAGGAGGCTGTCTCGGCAGCGTAGGCTTGCAGCGTTGGGGGATTCGCGGCGTGAATAAGAGAGACAGAGTCCTGAGCATTCTTGACGACGGTGGGACGCAGGACGGCACTCCGGCCGGGTTCTTTATCCACTTCGATCCGGAGTACCACCGGGGTCAGGCGGCAATCGACAAGCACCTCGAGTTCTTCAGGTACACGGGAATGGATTTCGTGAAGATCCAGTTCGAGCATCCCTTTCCCGTGAGGTCGGAGATCGAGCGCGCTCGTGACTGGGACAAGATGCCGCTGTATGGCGCCGACTTCTACGAAGCTCCCCTGAAGGTCGTGGAGGATCTCGTTCGAGCGGCGAAGCAGGAAGCACTGGTGATCATGACCCTGTATTCGCCCTTTATGTGCGCGGGGCAGACCGTGCGTCACGAGCAGACGGTCGGCCACGAGGTGATCACCAGGCAGATCCACGAAGACCCGGCGAAGGTGAAGAAGGGGATCGAGACCATCGCCGAAAGCCTGATGCTATTCGTGAAGGGGTGCATCGACCTCGGCATCGATGGCTTCTACGCATCCACGCAGGGTGGGGAGAGCGGTCGATTCGCGGATCCGGCGCTCTTCGATACGTGCATCAAGCCGTTCGATCTGGTCCTTATGGAGGAAATGAACCGCGCCTGTGCGTTTAACATCCTCCACGTGTGCGATTTCCACGCCGGGTACGGCGACCTGACTCCGTTCCTGGACTATCCAGGACATATCGTGAACTGCAGCCTGGAGCTGGGCGACGAGCGGGTCTCGGCGAAGGAGCTTTCGCGTTTGTTCGGCAGGCCATTCATGGGTGGCATGGATCGGAAGGGGGCCCTGGTTTCGGGGAGCCCGGTTGAGATCGAAGAGGCCGTCGCGGCTGCCATGGATGACGCACCCGATCGGTTCATCCTTGGAGCCGACTGCACGCTACCGAGCGATATCGACTGGCGCCGGATCCGGACGGCGATCTCCGCAGCGCACGTGCGACGGCGAGCCCAGGAATGAAGCGGGAGTAGACACACGCGGGAACCGATGGACACGAAGACCGGATAGGAGGGATCGAAGACCATGAGACTTGACGATGCAGGTGTTGTGTGGACCCATCCCAGAATCTGTGCCCCCCTGGAGGACGTGAGGATCGTCCTGAGGCTCAACGGATTGAGCGGGCAGGACGTCCGCTTCGAGATCACGGACGGGGACCATCAACAGTACCTGACCGAGGTGGTGAAGTCCGGGAAGGGAGAGGCCGAGATCGTGGTCCGGCCGGGAGGATGTGCGGGCATCCATCACATCAAGGCCTGGACCTCGCTGCCCGGGAAGGAGAGCTACAATCGGTGCGGGAGCTTCCGGGTCGAGGCCAGGACGAGCGTATCCACCGACAATCCGGTGGCCGACGAGACGCTCGAGCTTCTCGAGGAGGGCCTGAGGCAGTCGATCGACGTGGCGAATATCGACGGCAGGCGGGTCACCTACTATAAACACGCGGACAACAGCCGTGAGAATTTCGCATTCCCACCGTTCGCGGTTGCGGCGATGCGCTATTTCATTCGTGACGTGAAGAGCATGTTCGAGGGTCTGTACAGCCAGCAGTGGTCCGATGGAAAACTGCCGGACCACATCTACACCGACGCGAACCCCCAGTGGAACGGGCAGCGGAAGATCCGGACGGTAATGGCGGACCTGGAGACCGCGTCGGCCGCGATGTTCTGCAAGGCGTGGACGGCGCACGGCGACGACGAATGGATCCGGGAGTGGCTGCCCCGCGTGGAGGCGGCCCTGGCGTGGGTGACGACCGATCCCGATATGTACGACAACGAGCACATGCTGATCAAGCGCCCGCACACGTTGGACGAGTGGGACATCCAGTTCCCAGTCGATAAGCTCGACAGCACCTTCATTAACGAGGAGAGCCGCTTCGTTCTCACGCAGGGTGACACCTCCTCCATTTTCCAGGCGAGTCGCCTGCTCGCGGAGCTCTACTCCGCCCTGGGACAGGAGGACCGCGCGGCCTACTGGCGCCAGCGCCAGGAACACTACTACTCAAGAGGCAATCATTTCTTCTGGGATGGGGTCAAGTACAAACATCACATCCACCTCGATCCCGTGGACCACGGGGATTTCGATGAGGACGATCAGCTCGCCATGAGTAACTCGTGGGCGATCACGCGGGGATTCGCGGACCACGACAAGGCGGTGTCTATCCTCAGCGAGTACGTTCGCCGCTGGAAGAAGACGGGAGATCGCTTCCCGTGGTGGAGTCTGCAGCCGGGGTACCCGGACGAGCTGGGATACTTCGAGATCGGGGGACCGTGGTCGAAGGCGCAGGGCGAATACTGCAACGGCGGGCTCTTCCCGTGGGTGGGCGGCGAGCTGTGCCGGGGCGCGTTCCAGCATGGAATGGAGAAGCTCGGGTATGACCTGCTGTGCGGCTTCCACTCGGTGATCAAGCGCGACAACGGGGCGGTCTTCACCTGGTACGATCTGGATGGGAATGCAGCCATCAACGCCCCCCACCATCAGACCAACTACGACCCATGGGGGATGACTCCGTGGACCCAGGCGGTGGTGGAGGAGCTGGCGGGCATCTCCTCCCAGGGCAAGCGCTTCGAGCATGTCGCGTGCTGCCCCAGGTGGCCGGTGGCGAAGGTCAAGGAGGCCAGAGCCGTCGCCCACTTCCCTGCTTCGAACACCTATTTCGCATACAGCTACCAGCTGCGCCCGAAGCGGATCACCATTTCCTTCACGGGCACGGGCGAGCGGGCATCCTTCCGGGTCCTGCTGCCCAGGTGGAAGGGACGCATCAAGGTCGCGCTCGATGGGGAGCCGATACGCTGCCAGAGGGAAACGATCGAGACGTCATCCTACGCCAAGGTCGACGCCGCGATCGACGGCGTGCGAGAGCTGACCATCTCTCGCCAGTAGCCGCCAGCTATTCGGGCGCGGGTCCCGTACCGGTTGTGTGCGCCGACCCGCGGCGCTATCCTACGTGGCAGAACCTGGATGACCCCAATTCCGTAGCGGGAGGTCGGAGATATGGGCTTCGATTTCATCTTCATGATGACGGAGAATGACCAGACGATCCCCAACGCTCGCGAGCGACTCCACGAGGTGGTGGCCGGCGGCTGCCAGCACATCGGCTTCAAGGACGTGGGGCTACCATTCGACGAGCTGAAGGGGCTGGCCGATGACATCCGGTCCGCGGGCGCCAGAAGCTATTTGGAGGTGGTCAGCCTGGATGAAGAAAGCGAGATCGAGTCCGCGCGTGCGGCGGTCGAGCTCAATGTGGACTGTCTGCTGGGAGGCACCCGGGCGGAAGAGGTCGTGCCCATCATCGCGCCTTCCCCGGTGCTCTACTACCCGTTTCCCGGGCGTATCGTCGGACACCCTAGCGTACTGGAGGGCAGCATCGACGAGATTTGCGATTCCGCACGCCGTTTGACCGAGACCCCTTGCGTTTACGGGCTGGACCTGCTCGCCTATCGGTATACCGGTGACGCGCCCCGTCTGATGGACGCCGTTTGTGAGGCCTCGAGGGGACCGGTGATCATGGCAGGGAGCATCGACAGGGAAGAGCGCGTGCATGCCATTGCCGAGGCCGGGGCCGCGGGATTCACGGTGGGAACTGCCGCGTTCTCGGATCGCTTTCCTGCCGAAACGCCCGGGGTGACCGAACAGGTTCGGTCGATTCTGGCTATGGCGGAGCGGGCGCGGATGGCGCATCCGGGCAGGCAGCACATCGCGCTGGTGGCGCACAACGGTCGGAAGGCACAGCTGGCCGCGTGGGTAGGGAGGCACCTCAGCAAGCTGGTTGGCCACAAGCTGGTGTGCACGTGGGGTACGGGCACCATGCTGAAGGAGTTGTTCCCCGAGCTGGACATCGAGCGCCTGCAGAGCGGAACCCGCGGAGGCGACCAGCAGATCGGCGCCCGGATCGCGGACCACACGATCGACATTGTGATCTTCTTCTCGGATCCGACGACTGCCAAGATCAGCGATGTCGATCTGATGGCACTCACCCGTCTGGCCATCCTGCACGACACGCCCATTGCGTGCAGCCCGGCGGCGGCCGACCTGTTCGTGTCGGCGAGGCTGGTGACAACCAGGACGCAGGCGAACGCCTTGGAACCATCGGTCGCTCGGGCGAACTAACCTTGATTCGACAGAACCCGGTCACCACGAAAGACACGAAAGACACGAAAGCAGGGCATATCCAGGTGGAGGAAGGCCCGGGCGTTGGCTCACAAAGGGAGGCATGAAGGATCCAGGCCTGGGCCCGAGGCGGAACCTGGGTACCCAGGCGCTTCGCGCCACTCGCACCCCCCGATTTCGTCGGATCGAGGCT
>JASLMQ010000570.1 GCA_030746455.1 Candidatus Latescibacterota bacterium | reverse complement strand
GACAGATCCAGGGCTTCTTCGACATCCCGGTGGACCATCTCTATTCCGTCAACATCTTCGGAGAATACCTGATCAGCAGAAGGCAGGAGAACCTGGTGGTGGTTTCTCCCGATGTGGGCGGCATCAAGATGGCCAGGGCCTATTCGGAGCTTCTCGAGGCCCCGCTCGCAATCGTGGACAAGCGCCGGTCCGCGGGCGACGAGACCGAGGTCCTCAACCTGATCGGCGACGTCAAGGACAAGAACATCGTCATAATCGACGACCTCATCTCCACGGGGGGATCCCTGGTCGAGGCCGCGGCGGTGCTCAAGGACCAGGGCGCGCTCGACATCAGTGCGGCCATTGTGCACCCCGTCCTCGCTGGCCCGGCCGTGCAGCGGGTTGAGGAGTCGGTCCTGAGCGAGCTCGTCGTCGCAAACTCCGTACCGGTGCCCGTCGCCTCCCAGAATGGCAAGATCAAGGTCCTGTCCATCGCCCCGATTCTGGCCGAGGCCATCCGGCGGATCCACAACGACGAATCCGTCAGCACCCTCTTTGCCGGCACCCGGGTAGAGGGCTGAGCAGGGACTCAGCGGCATCAAGAGGGCCCCGCTGGTTGCACCAGCGGGGCCCTCTGCTCTGCCACCGGGAACCTGATCGCTACCTCGACATCACCGCCCCCGCCACCGCGTTCGAAACCCGCGACCGCACCGCGCCCGCGCCCTTCGGATCGTTCGTGAACAGCGTGCACGTCACGCCCGACTCCGGATCTACCCAAGCGACCGTTCCCGTGGCGCCGGTATGGCCGAAGGTCCTGTCCGATGTCAGGTCGCCATAGGTCGAAATGGACCGGTCCCGAAGCCGCCACCCCAGGCCCCACCGCTGGCGGCGTCTCTCCTCCTCAGGCAGGGCCGGCATTGGCGAGGTCTGATCCGTCGTCATCGCCGCCACGGTACCCGGGCCCAGAACCCGCGTGCCTTCGAGCGTCCCCCCGTAGAGGAATACCTGGAGCAGCGCCGTCATCTCCTGCGCGGTGGTGAACATCCCGCCCCACGGTGCGCCGAAGCTCCGCCAGTAGTCGGAGTTCCAGTTCCAGTCCGTGGCCTCATCGGCCCCGTACTCGAAGCTCTGGCCCGGGATCTTGACATCGGAGATCCGATTCCTGCGATCGGCCTGCATGCCGAGGGAGGTGTCGACCAGTCCAAGGGAATCGAAGATCTCCCGTCTCAGCCACTCCCGAATGGGCACCCCCTCCACCCGATTCACGATCTCGCCAAGCATCGCGATCCCGCAGCTCTGGTAGGAGATCCGGGTGCCCGGACGGAACAGCAGCTTGACGCGGCAGATCCGCTCGACGAAGACCTCCAGCGGCGCCTTCTCGGCGCGGAGCTCCAGGTTCTCCTCGAGCATATCGGGCAGCCCCGAGGTGTGGGTCAGAAGGTGCCGGACCTGGACCTCACCCTTGGCCTGCTTGCCGAACCCGCGCACGAGTCGGGCGACCAGGTCGTCCAGACAGATCTTCCCCCGCTCGACGAGCAGCATGGCCCCTGCCGCCACGATCGGCTTGGTGATGGAGGCCACCAGGAAGATCGTCTCCGGGTCCACCGGCGCGCCGTCGGGCTCCAGCTGCCTCCGCCCGAAGCACGCTGGCGCGAGCGTGACCCCGTCCCGCGACACCTGCAGCGCCGCGCCCATCAACGCCCCGGACTCGACGGCCTGGGCCAGGATCCTGCTGGCGTTGTTCATCCCCTCCGATGTGAATCCGATCTCCTCCGGCTTGTCAGCCTGCTTCAGCATATCGCCCTCCCGTCGCACCTGCCACACCACTCACCGTCCGCCTCAGGACGACGGACGATGGACCACGGACCACAGAAGAACCGGCCTCGCGGCCCATTGCCGTCGTCTGTGGTCTGTCGTATGTGGTCAGCTCTTCCATGCTCTCGAGTCCGGTACTACCATCCATTCCCCACCCCGCGAGATCGAGGCCTGGCTCAGCAGACCCGGCAGCGTCATGTCCATGGCCTCGTGGATCCCGATCGGACAGGGCGTGCCGTCCACGATCGTGTCGACGAAATCCAGCACCTCGAAGTAGTCTCCCCCGCCGTGCCCGGCCTTGCGCGCCTCTTCCGTGGGCTCACGCCAGATCTCCGGCAAGTGTTCCTCTTCCAGATCGGCCAGATCCATCCACTCGTTCTTGTCCTCGCAGAGATCCGCGAGCCAGACCCTGTCAC
>JASLMQ010000569.1 GCA_030746455.1 Candidatus Latescibacterota bacterium | reverse complement strand
TCGGGATCATCACACCGGAAGAGCTGAGGCCTTTTCTCCAGGCGGTGGAGAGCGGCACGGGCGTGGGTGGTGTTCACGGGACGATGGCGGATACGTTCCGCGATTGTTTGCAGTACCACAGTGTGGTGGGTGGGCAGTTCGTGGGCCACGGTCCAGGCGACGAAACGTTCCGGGTGCACATCGAATCCGAGGCCAGTCCGATCACGGAGGGCCTGCGGGATTTCGACCTCACCAGTGAGAACTACCACCTCCACGTCGATCCCGGGAACCGGGTGCTCGCGACGACGCGCTCCGAGGGGGTGCTGATGCCGGTTACGTGGACGCGCACTCACGGGAAGGGGCGGGTGTTCTACTGCTCGGCTGGGCACGACAGGACGGTGTTCGACATACCCGAGGTCTACGCAATGGTGTCACGGGGACTGCAATGGGCGGCCGGGATCGACGATCCGGTTTCCTGATGGGGGATGACGACGATGGCTGACGGCATGGAGCTGATGTGTCCGCTGTGCGGCGTGAAGGCGTGCAGTGCCGAACCGGGGGTCAAGGATCCGCCGGCCTTCTGCCCGATGAACGACGAGGCGGACCTGCTCGAGGAGGTCGAGCGCACCTACAGAAAGAACGAGGAGGTCCATTGGCTGGCCCTCGAATCGGCCAGGACCGAGGCGGCGGGCTATGGACGCGCGACTCGCATCGAGGAGATCATGGATTTCGCGCGTCGCATCGGCGCGAAGGTACTGGGCATCGCGCACTGCGTGGGCCTGATGGAGGAGGCGAAGGCTGCGCGTGCCATCTTCCTTGCCAACGGGTTCCAGGTCCATGCGGTGTGCTGCAAGGTGGGATCGATCTCGAAGGAGTCGGTCGGGCTGAAGGACGAGGAGAAGGTACGGCCGGGACAGCATGAGTCTCTATGCAGCCCCGTGGGACAGGCCGCGCTGCTGGCCAGGGCGGGGACCCAGCTGAACGTGGTTATCGGGCTCTGCGTGGGACACGACAGCCTCTTCTTCCAGCATTCCAGGGCCCCTGCCACTGTGTTGATCGCCAAGGACCGGGTGCTTGGGCACAATCCGGCCGCAGCGTTGTACACAAGTCATTCATACTATCGGAAGCTGACGGAGAAGAAGAAATAGCGTTTGCCAGAAAGGTAGCTCGGATATGGGGATTGTGCTGAAGAACGGTACGGTGATCGACGGGATGGGAGGTAAGCCGATCCGGGGGACGACGGTGGTTGTGGACGGTGGGCGGATCGAGACGATCGGTCCCGACGGAGAAGTAGGGCTCGAGGCCGGGGCGGGTGGGGAGGCGATCGACTGCAGCGGCAAGTTCGTCATGCCGGGGCTGATCGACGCCCATGTTCATCTCTCATTCTGCCCTTCGCCCGACAGCGAGACGGCGTTCCGCATCCTGGCCGAGGAACCGGATGACGTTCGTACCCTGCGAGAGACACGGAACGCTCAGGAGTGTCTGCTTGGCGGGATGACGACGGTGCGCGACTGCGGCGCCAAGGGGCTCACCACACTTGCGGTTCGGGACGCGATGGCGTCGGGTTTGATCCCAGGTCCGAGGATTCTTGCGAGTGGGATGCCGTTGACACAGACGTTCGGGCATCTCTACGCCTGCGGCCTGGAGGTGGAGGGCGTCGATGCGCTCCGGACCGCGGTGCGGCAGCTGGCAAAGGACGGGGTCGACTTCCTGAAGGTGATGGCCACGGGCGGTATGATGGACAAGAACCCGAACCCGCTCCTGCCGATCTACAGCCAGGAGGAACTGAACACGATCTGTGAGGAGGCCCGACGGCTGGACAAGCGGACCGCGGCCCACGTTGTTTCGGCCGAAGGGATCTGTCGGTGCGTCGAGGCCGGAATCAACTCGATCGAGCACGGAGCCTGGCGGTGTCCCGACGGGACGGTCGGATACGATCCCGCGGTGGTGGATCGAATGGCAGCCGAGGACGTGTCGGTGGTCTACACCATATCGGGCAACCGCAGACGCTGGCTGATGGAGAACGAGAAGGGCGCAAGCGGTCGTGAGGCATTCCCGGGCCAGTTCGAGGGGTGGAAGCCCTACCGAGACATGCGGGCGGCTGGAGTGCGCGTGATCACGTCCTCCGATGCCGGCGTTCCCGCGACGGCCTTCAGGGATCTCTACCTGAGCCTGATCGCCTTCAGTATCGTGATGGAGATGCCCCCCATGGAGACGATCGGCACCGCGACGCGGGAGGCGTCGGAGGTGTTGGGGATGGCGGACGAGATCGGGACGCTGGAGCCCGGCAAGC
>JASLMQ010000568.1 GCA_030746455.1 Candidatus Latescibacterota bacterium | reverse complement strand
TGGGGGGCATCGATTCTTAGCGATCTGACCCGTCCGGTGCTAAAGGGGGTAGGGGCGCGCGCCCCGAGGGCGGCGTCGAAGCTGTTCCCCGAATCGGGGATCGCCGTGCTGCGGGACGGGTGGGGGACCGAGGCGAATGTGCTCGTCCTGGACTTCGGCCATCCGGATGGGGGACACGCCTACGCCGCGAGATCTTCCTTCACTGCGTGGGTGAAGGGGAGGCCGGCGGCGCTGTCGCCCGGGTCTCCCTTCTCCTACAGCGACCCCGAGTACAAGCCGTGGTACTACGGCACGCGGGGGCACAACACGGTTTGGATCGACGGCGAGGACCAGGAGATCTGGCGGCCCGGTAACAAGCGCCGGATGTGGGGCCACCTGGTAGACTGGCAGGAGGGCCGTGAAGAGACGCGGATTCGGGTGAGCCACGACGGCTATCTGGCATCGAAGGGTGTTCGGCACGAGCGGACGGTGGTGCTGTCCAAGGAGCGGTTCTTCCTCATCTATGACGTGTTGGATGCGAGGACGAGCGAAGCGCCCCGCCAGCTGCAGTGGACCCTGCGGTGCCCGGACGCGCTCGAGGTGGGGGAGGACCGCGAGGTCGCCAGCTGCGGAGAACCCGGCCTGCGGATCGTACCGGCCTGGCCGGAGGATATCGAGGATGTGGAGCTCGGGTGGGGACCCAGCATGGTGCCGATCCGCTACCAGCTCGATATGTCTCCGCAGGAGGGGCGGACCTGCCACGTCCGCTATGGGAAGACGCTGCAGCCGGGCTCGTGCGCGCGGTACCTTACGCTCCTGGTTGCCGGCGACTGCACGGATGCCGCGCTCAGGGTCGAGGAGGTGGGTGGACGGATCTGGGCCGAAGCGACGGCCTGGGGGGAGCGCCACACCATCGACGTGGATTGACGACGGATCTGAACCTGGACCAGGAGTTGATGTGTAATAAGGCGAAAGGAAAGACATGAGCGACAATCGATACTGGGGTGATCTGCACACGCACTGCGCGATCAGCTACGGATACGGAAGCCTGGAGCGGGCCTTCAAGCTCGGACGGGAGCACCTGGACTTCTGCTCGGTGGTGGGACACGCCACCTGGCACGATATGCCCACGGATCGCGACCGGTACGCGTTCATCATCGACTTCCACGAGGAGGGGTTCGCCCGGCTGGCCCAGAACTGGAAGACGATGCAGGAAACCGTGGCCCGCTACAACGAGCCCGGCCGGTTTGCGACCTTCCTGGGGTATGAATGGCATTCCTGCGCCTACGGCGACTACAACGTCTACTACCTCGAGGACGACGGGGAGATCGTGGAGCGCGACAGCCTGGAGGAGCTGGACGAGGCCCTGAAGGGGCGCGAGACCATGACCCATCCCCATCACATCGGCTATGGCAAGGGCTACAGGGGCATCAACTGGGACCACTTCGATGCGGAGCGATCCCCTGCGGTGGAGATCCTCTCGGGCCACGGGGGTTCCGAGCGCGACGGCGGGCCCTATGCGATGTACCACACGATGGGGCCCCGTCAGCACAGCGGCACCGTCGCATATGGCCTGGCCCTCGGCAAGCGCTTCGGGTTTGTGGCGGGAACGGACCATCATGGCGGATATCCCGGTCACTATGGCGAGGGCAGGACTGCGGTCTACGCACCCGAACTGAGCCGCCAGGCGATCTGGGACGCCATTAATGCCCGTCGCTGCTACGCGGTCTCGGGAGACCGGATCGAGCTGGATTTCGGAATCGGCGATGCCCGGATCGGCGAGGAAACGACCGCATCGGGCGCGCGCGAGGTCCGCGTGTCGGTGAAGGGGTGCGACGCGCTGGACCGGGTGGAAGTGGTGAAGAACAACCGGCCGCTGGAGCGGATCTTCGGCGCGGTGCCGCCCGAGTCCCTCGGCGACCCGATCACGGCCAAGGTGAGGCTGGAGTGGGGCTGGGGCGATCAGCAGGAGCCCGTCCGGTGGGATGGCGAGGTCAAGTTGACCGAAGGCGATCTCCTGTCGGTGGAGCCTTGCTTCACGGGTGATCCGGTTCTGGCACCAACCGATGACAAGGGGGGTGTCGAGTCGGAGGACGATCCGTTCCACGGAATCGTCTCGCAGGACAGCCGGGGGGTGAGCTGGTTCTCCAACACGAAGGGCAACGTGCACCCGCTCCTGAGGGGCACGTGCAGCTTGATCCTGGAGGTCCGCGCCCCGGCGAAGGCGTCGCTGGCCTTCCAGGTGAACGGGAATCGGTTCGAGCACCGGCTGGAAGACCTCTTGGTGGGATCGCGGAC
>JASLMQ010000567.1 GCA_030746455.1 Candidatus Latescibacterota bacterium | reverse complement strand
GGCCGATCCGGCGGAGACCATGATGGGATGATACTTCTCTTCCTCAGCATCGCCGGGCTCGCACTGGGACCGGTCCTGGACCGGTTCGTTCGGCGCCAGCTGCCCGTGGTCGCCTTCCTGGAGGGTTTTGTGGCGGCCACCATCCTGGGCCTCGTCCTGGGCCATATCCTGCCCGAAGCCGTGGAGATCGGGGGATGGCTTTGCCTGCCTGCCGCACTTCTCGGGCTGGTGGGGCCGCAACTCGCCGAGAGGTGGGGGGCCGGCAGCGACCTGCCGATCCACGGAACGGTGGCAGTCTTCGCGGTGGCCGCCATCTTCCTCCACACCCTGATGGATGGCGCCGCCCTAGCCGCAGCCCACCACGCTCCCCAGGAGCAGGCGGCATCGGCCCTCGCCATCGGTGTCGTGCTGCACCGTCTTCCCGTCGGGCTCACGCTGTGGTGGCTCGTCCGCCGTGGGGTCGGGACGACCGCCGCCGTGGGGGCCCTGGCCGGCATCTGCCTGGGAACGGTCGCCGGTTTTTCCGCCGGCGAAGCCGTGGTTCACAGACTCGACACCGCATCCGTCGCGCTGTTTCAGGCCTTGGTGGGAGGAAGCCTGATCCACGTGGTCCTGCACCGCAGTCTTACTGAAGAACAAGGGTCTCTCGATGCCGGGGAGCTGGGCCGGATCTGGGGACTCAGTTGGAGCGGCGTGGGCGCCCTTCTCGGGATAGCGGCTCTCCTGGCCGTGCCTCTATCCGGCCACCGGATGGAAGAGCACGTCGGCGTGGTCGACACGTTCCTCAGCATTCTGGTCCTCTGCGCGCCCTACCTGCTCGCCGGCCTCCTTGCCGTCGGCCTGTTGCACGTTCTTGCTCCCACGTCCACCGTTGCGTCCCGCCTGAACCACGTTTGCGGCCTCTTCGCCGGTTCTCTCACCCGGCCCGAGGAGGCGAGATCTCCGGCATCCGCGCCTCCTGCCGCTCGAGTCCTTATGATGGGACTCACCCCCCTCCTCGGCGTGGATGTCCTGCTGCTGTCAGTCCCGACGCTCAGCGCACCCCTCGCGATCGCACGCATCAGCGCCACCGGGCTGTTCGCCCTGGTCCTCTATGGTCTCTTCAGAAAGCCCGCAGGATCCCCGGCCCTGTCGCCGGACGGTTCGGCCGAGACCAAGTCGGACCGACGTGGCGTCCTCTATCATGGGCTTGTGCAAACCGTAGATCGGTCGGCCCCCTGGCTGCTTATCGGATTCTTTGCAGCCACCATGCTCGGGGTCTTCCTGCCTCCAAACTGGTTCGCCAATATCCCGACGACCTACCAGGTTATTGGCCTTGCCTTGCTGGCGGCCCTCATCCCACTACCCAATGCCGCCGCGCTGCCGGTCTGTCTGGCCCTCCTCCATCGTGGGCTGTCACCCGGTGCGGCACTCGCGTTTCTGGTCGTCAGCCCGGTACTCGGCCGAGCCGCGCTTCTCGCCCTGGCACAGGTCTCCGGGCGCATGGCGCCACGCCGCCTTGCCTTCGCGGCCCTTCTGTGCGCTGTCCTCTCCGGCCTGGCAGTGAACCAGATCCCCCTCCCGTCCCTGAGCGCGGGGGCCCTCCACGATGCCATGCCGCCCTGGCGGCTTTTCTGCGCCGCCGTCCTGATCCTGCTCTTCGTGTTCTCCTTGCTCCGCGTCGGCCCCGCAGCCATGGTGGCCCGGCTGGGCCAGTCCCACGATCACCATCACCACGGCCACTGACACGGCCGCACCAACCATCCGAAACCCAGTGGCTCTGAGGACCGAGAATGCCCTACGAAGACCACGCCCAACAGGCGACCGATGCCGTTACGTGCGCCGTCGTCACCGTGAGCGACACACGCACCGAGGCCGACGACAAGAGCGGCAAGATCATCATGGAGCACCTCGAGGATGCCGGACACCAGGTGGGTCTCTACCGGATCGTGCCCGACGACGCGGAGCGCATCCGACAGCTTCTGGTTGAGGTCGCCGAAGGAGGCACCTGCCAGGCCGTGCTGACCAATGGGGGAACGGGTATCGCGGCCCGCGACACGACCTACGAGGCGGTCACGGGACTCCTGGAGAAGCGGCTCGACGGTTTCGGTGAGCTCTTCCGGTTCCTCAGCTGGGACGACATCGGCTCCGGTGCCATGCTCTCTCGCGCCGTCGCCGGGGTCTATCGGGACATGGTGGTCTTCTGTATGCCCGGGTCCTCCGGTGCGGTACGCCTGGCCATGGAGAAGCTGATTGCACCCGAGCTCTCCCACCTCGTCTGGGAGATCTGGCGCCAGAAATGACGCCGACTCTCTAGGGGTGATTCTGGGAGCCACGCACGGCCCATCAAGACGCGGTAATCTGGGAACTTGGCCCCGAGGTAGGCCCGGGCCCCAGCCTACCTGAGAAAGGAGCGGTGTCAGGCCTCCCCGCCCCTTCCGGGACGGGGCGCATGTTGCCGTCGAGCGACCTCGGCGGCAGACCCGGCAGATGGTGAGCCCTCACCCGCGAAGGTGGAACGCAAAGCCCCTTCTCGTGCTACAGAGAAGGGGCTTTGCTTGTTGGCTTGAACTCAGGGATCAGAACCACTTCCAGTCCAGGCCGTAAGAGAACCCAACAGTCAGGTCGGTGCGGAGCGCAACGCCCGACACCTCCTCATCACGAATCCGGTCGACCCGGTAGATAAAGTTGTTCTGCCGGACCGTGAGGTCGAGCCCACCCACCAGCGGGAAACTGAACGTGTTGGTGTTCTCCACCGAGACCACCTTGCGGTCGGTCAGACCGAAGAAGCTCTTCACCCTGGATCGGAACCGTCCGCCGTGGCGTGTCCGCCTCTGGTAGCTCAGCGTCACCTCCGCACCGAAATCGGTCTGATCCACGGTGTAATCACGCTGCCCGCGTCCGGCGAATCGCGCCACCAGATAGGGTGTGAGGCGCCTCTGTACACCCAGGCTGTTCCGCCAGAGGAAGGGGCGTGTTCCGCTGCTCTTCGTAAACGCCGTCCCGATCCCCGAGGAGAACACCGGCTCGATCCTCAGGCCGCCAAGGCGATACCGGTACGTCGCTTCCAGGTCCAATCGATCCGACGACGACTCCAGGTCGCTGAACGTGTGTCCCACCTGACCGAAGTCGTTGGTGTTCTCGAACAGCACAGCATGGGATCCGGACTCGTAGCCGAGGAAGAAACGCGTGGCGGTATCCCAGGCGATGCTCGTCTCCCCCCTCAGGAACGACACGCGCTCACGCTTCGCGCGGTAGATCTCCGTCGTTTCATTCACGTAGTTGCGCCGGAAGGAGCCCTCGGTGGACCACCCCGACCGCCAGACCCCCTCCCAACCCTCCCGCTCCAACGCGGCCGAGGAGAGCGTCCCCCACACCTCCAGCCCATTGATCACCAGTGAGCGAAGCGAGATCACCGCGGGAGCGGTCGTTCGACCCCGTGGGAACTCCCGGTACCCATCACCGCCTCGTGCCAGATACTCCAGGACCACCACACGGTAGACCTCCTGGTTGCGCACCGGTCGCCTGTTGACCGTCATCTCCTTCGGGTCGAGGCCGGCGAAGGCCAGTCCTCTCCCGCTGCGTTGGGACGAGCGGCTCCGTTTGGCGATCGACCGGAGATCCCGGCCCGTCAGCGTCATCTCCACGAGCAGGTCGTCGAATCGGATGAATTCATAGATGTCGCTCAGGCGCAATGGCTCTCCCGACGCAACCTCCTGGAAGGCGCCCGTATTCACGATGCCGACCTCCACATCGGTGTGCAGGCGCATCAGATTGGCCACCACGGCCGCCTGGTCCTCGAGGGTCTGGCCCTCGATGCTCCCCAGCACGTCGCCGGTCGCCGCAACGTAGTTCGCCTCAGCTTGCCGGATCACCGCCTCGGTCTCGGGATGGCCGGGAACATCCATCCCTACCCGGATCAGCGACGCATCGGTAGCAGTCGCCTGGTACGCCCCTCCCTCGGTCAGTCGGAAGAGGATCTCCACCCTTCCCAGGTAGGGCCCGAAACGGGGCGTCGTAACCAGGTGGACCCCGTTCACCAGACGCGTCAAAGACGGCACATTCGCCGCCTGATCGAGGCCAGAATAGCCTCCCGCGATTACCAGATCGATCCCCTCGATCTGGCGCGCGAGCGCCAGCGCCTCCAGTTCGGGCATGTGAACCAGCGCGACCACGTACTGTGCCCCCTGCTCCAGGAGCGCCCGCACCGCATCACCACCCGCCTTCGCTGGGTTGCCAAACTCCAGGCCTTCCACGTGCCTGGGATTCGTCTGCTTGGCGATCCCCGGGGAAGCCAGGCCCACAATACCGATTCTGACCGGCCCTGCCTCGACCAGGAGGTAGGATTCCAGAGGCAGATCCGTCTGTCCCTTGCCCTTCACGTTCGCCGCCAGGAAGGGAAAGCCGGCCTCATCGGCACGCTGCGTCAGGGCCGCCGGCCCGTGGCCGAAATCGTGATTTCCCGGGACCATCGCCGCGTACCCGGCCAGACGCATGGCCGCCACCATCGCCTTGCCCTGATCCCACGCCGACAGCGTCTCCGGCCCCAGAGCGTCTCCTGCGTCCAGTACCACCGTCGGCCCCCCCGCCTGCAGTCCACGGATCAGATGCACGCGCGGTGCCATCCCGCCGGTGGAATCGTCGCCGCTGCCCTGCCGCTGAAGCGTTCCGTACACA
>JASLMQ010000566.1 GCA_030746455.1 Candidatus Latescibacterota bacterium | reverse complement strand
TCGGGTAGAGATCGATGAGCTTGACGACCCAGTCGGCGTCGGTGCCCGTGGTGGAGGCGAAGAGGGTCGCGGCGACTTCGCCACGCACCGTGACGGGCCCAGTCAGAGGTTCGCTAACGAAGGTGAGTACATCGGGACGGTCGGAGAAGGGGCGTTGGTCATCCACGAGCCACCGCGACCAGCCGCCGCCGCCGGACGCGATGGGGCGCGGACGGTAAGGCACGGGTTTGGCCGGGTCGGAGACGTATTCGGTGAAGGCCTCGCCTTTTCGGGCAGGAGACTTGAACGACAGTCCGCCCCCGGGATGCAGATAGAGCCGGGTGGGCTTCAGCCGATCCCCTGGAGGCCACGCCTTGAAGCGGGACCACTGGTTGCGACCGGTCTCGAAAGCGAGAACGGGCGGCAGCGGCTCGGCCGGCCTCTTTCCCTTTAGATGGTGGTCCCAGAACGGCTGGAGCATCTGGGTACGGAACTGCAGGGAGGTGTCGGCACCCCATTTGAGGCTGCCCAGCACGGAGCCGTCACCCGACATCTGACCGTGGCACCAGGGGCCGATGGCTATGTGCGTCTTGCGCCCCGTGCGATCCCGTTCGGCCATCACGGCATGGCTGGCCACGGCGCCGTAGATGTCTTCCTGATCGAACAGGCTGTGGACGGTGAGGACCGGGACCCTGCGTGGCGCCTTCGCCAGCAGGCGGTCGACGGCCTGGTCCTGCCAGTAATCGTCGTACGCGGGGTGGTCGATCAGGCGCTTCCAGGCGGGCAGCTTGTCCGCCCCGTACCGCCGGCCCAGCTCTCCAATGGATCCGCCCTCCAGTACGGCCGTGTAGGAGTCGTGGTATCCCCAGGGAATGCCTCGAGACGCGCTCTTCGTGGCCGTCTGACGGTAGACATAGTCGAACATGACCATCCGGAGCGCGCCATTGTGGTAGAAGTCGTCCCCGATCCAGCTGTCGACCATGGGGTTGACCGGGACGGCGGCCTTGAGGGCTGGGTGCGGCTCGAGTAACGCCATCAAGGTGAGGAAGCCGTCGTAGGACGTGCCCGTGATACCGACCCGGCCGCTGTTGCCGTCCACGTTCTTTACGAGCCAATCCACAGTGTCCCAGGCGTCGGTCGTCTGATCGACCTTGCCGCTGTTGTAGGGCCCGCGCGTGGGCACGGTCATGATGTACTGGCCCTTGGACTTGTACCGGCCCCGGACGTCCTGATACACGCGTATGTAGCCGTCCCGCACCAGGGCCTCGTCCACTGGGGGAAGGGCCATGGCGATGTCTGGGCTCTCGTTTCGCGACGCCCGTCTGGCCGCGCTGTAGGGCGTGCGGCTCAGGATGATGGGCATCTTGCGCGTCGCGCCCTTCGGGATCATAATGATAGTGAACAGTTTGACCCCGTCACGCATGGGCACCATCTCTTCCTTGCGTGTGTAGTTGAACCCATCGGTCAGCGGCTTGAAGTTGCGCGGAATGTCACTCGTGCCCGCAAGATCGCCGGCAGCCTGGGTCTTCTTCCTCGCTTTGGCCATGGGAATCGGTGCTCCGTTTGGTGGACAGCTTCGAACAGGATGGAGATAGCCCTGATCCTTCCGGTACCGCCTCATCCGCATCGGTGCGCTGGTGTATCGTGGTCAGCTGCCATGCGACCCAGAACCTGGTTGAGCGAAATCCTCGCTCATCTCTTCCGGCAGGGCTCGAGCATTGCCTTCCCTGTCGGCGAAGTAGATCCGAGAGGGGGACGGCTCCCGTGCGTGGCCATCCGCCCACAGCGCGTAGAAATCGGGATGGGCATCCACTGGGCGCCGCACGTAGGTGTGGTTGCGTTCGCTCCCGGACGTGACCTGCCTGATGCGGTCCCAGGTGGCCCCATAGTCCTCGGTCAGCCACATCGCGACCTCTCCGCCGGGGTTATATGGCTGCGGCCCCGTCTCGGTGGGAGCGATGATTCGCCAGATCCCATCTCCCTCGACGTAGAGCGACCCCATGTCATAGTTGCTGTCGGACTCCATCGCCGGCCTGATCTCCCACGTTTCGCCCTGCCAGTAGGCTGTCGTCCAGATGCGGGGGGCGTTCTCCGGACCCGATTCGTAGCCGCCGCTTGTCAGAAACAGGATCAGTGGATTGCCGGCGCTGTCGAACCGGATGTCCTTCAGATAGACGTTGAGTCCTTCCCTCCTGTAGTCGTGAACCAGCGCTGGATTCTCAATGTCGGTCAACGAGCACGTCAGCACCTCCCCCGCGGCCGAACGCCAGGTCTCCCCGAAGTCGGAAGATTCCAGGTAGTAGAGATTGGTTCGCCAGTTCAGACCGGGCTGCTTGTCCGCCGGATGGTAGTTGGATGCGCTCGCGACCTTGCCCGAACCCATCGCGCTGATCTGGTAGTGCCCCTGCTCGATGGCGGATAGCCGCTGCCACTCCGACCAACTCACCCCGTCCTCACTGCTGATGAAGAAGCTGGTGCGGACCGCGGGATCGTTGTAGTGGGTCAGGAAGGCCAGGAACCCGCGCACCGGGTCGTGCCACACCTGCATGTAAGAGAAATTGTCGAAGGGCATCGGCTTGCCGTCCACGAGACGCGTGGCGGGAATCAGCTCGAACCGCTCGATGTCGTACGGCTTCGCGCTGCGATGTATGTAGGACGGGCGACCGGTCCCGTGCGATGTCGAGAAGATCCAGATATACCCGTCCGCATCGATGGAGATCACCGGATTGTCGTGTGCGTCGCCCGTCTCCTTGTCCAACAACAGCGTCGGTCTGGGCACCGTGCCGGACGTGTGGTCGTAGAACGAAATCATGTGCTGGAGCTTCTGGTAATCGTCCTTCAAGGTCCCTCCGTAGCAGAAGAACGTCTTCCCGACCTCCTCGGCGTAGACAGCGAACGGTTGATGCTTCGCGCAATAGGTTCCAAGCCCGCCGCTGTACTTAAAGACATACTCGTCATCCGACGGCTGATTCATGTACCAGATCCCTCGGTAGCCGTCATCCTTCCTGTTCAGCGTCCCCATGGGGTAGCCTTCTCTCCGGCGTCAGATTTTGGCATATCCTCCAGAATCACGGGGATATGGCGAAATCCCAACCCATCTTGATTGCCAACCAATGCGGAAGAAGCATGGTTGAGCGAGAGTCGTCCAGGCCTTCGCTCTCGATGTGATCCCTCATCTCCATCAGGAGGGGACTTGCCGCTGTCACGATGGACCTGAGCACCACCGGAGCGTCCTCTGCGGAAGCCGGATCGTTCATTGTGGCACAGGCGAGGGGCGGCGTGCAGACGTAATGTGTTCGACACACGAACGGCCTCACGGGATAGACGCTGCAGTTGCCGTTCACCAGCATCGGGCAGGTATGCTCGTACTCGCAAACTCCGCTCTGCTCGTCAACGCTGGCCGAAGGGTGTCTGCCCGGCCTGGAATGGTCCCACTCATGCCACCGTTGCGTTCGCATCCGGAGGTCGTCCAGCTGACCCGCTGAGAACTCCCGTCTGACATACTGCACCAGGGCGTGGGCCTCTGCAATATTCGCAGGAATTAGATGCCGGCAGCAGTGATGGCAGCCCAGCTCGCAGGTCGCTGTGATCCCATCCTCGCTGCGCAACCGATCCATTCTGCGCGTGGCCGCTTCATCCACTGAAGCCTGCACGGTGTGGACGAAGTGCTCCAGCGCCGAGATCGGGACATCGGGCCCGAATACCTCGGGTCCCGCATCAAAGCTATAGGTGTCAACCCGGTCCATCATTCTCCTTGTCTCAACGTTGGGAATCCGGCACTGCGATCTGCCGTCCCCTGTTTCCTTCCCGTCCCTGAGCTATGGTCCCCCACTGTAGGAGGCAAGTGCTGTCTGAAACATCGTGTAGATGTTCTCGACAGGCGTGCCTGCCTGAATCGCGTGCGATGGCCCAACAACGTAGCCGCCGCCCTGGCCCAGGATGGCAATGAGTTGTTCCACCTAACCTCAATCCGACGAAATCGGGGGGTGCGAGTGGCGCGAAGCGCCTGGGTACCCAGGTTCCGCCTCGGGCCCAGCCCTGGATCCTTCATGCCTCCCTTTGTGAGCCAACGCCCGGGCCTTCCTCCACCTGGATATG
>JASLMQ010000565.1 GCA_030746455.1 Candidatus Latescibacterota bacterium | reverse complement strand
CGACGCACAGACCGCCTGGTTCCAGGTCGGGTTGGAGACCATCGTGTCCCGGGATCCCCAGATCATCCTGGTCTCCAGCGTCCACCCCGAAACGATCGCCGGTGAGGTCGAGCGGCTCCGGGCCACGACGGGCTGGGAGGACGTCGACGCCATCGCAAACGGCCGGGTCCACCACGTCGACCTGGACATCCTGGGGCGCCCGGGTCCGCGCCTGATCGACGGCCTCGAGATCCTGGCGAGGCTCTTTCATCCCGACCGGTTTGCCCCATGACCTCCACCTGGCGAACACCCGGTCTGCTGGTCCTCCTGCTTCTTTGCCTGCTTGGGGCGGCGGTCCTCTCTCTCGGCACCGGGCCGGTCTCGATCCCGCTGGCCTCCGTTCTGGACGCGCTGTTGGGAGCACCCACCGAGGGCCCGACCCTCACCATCGTACGCGACATCCGGCTTCCCCGCCTCGTCCTCGCCCTCCTCGTGGGCGCCGCCCTCGCCGTTGCCGGCACCGCCATGCAGGGGTTCTTCCAGAATCCCATGGCCGATCCCTACATCGTGGGTGTCTCCTCGGGCGCAGCCCTGGGGGCCACGGTGGGGATGGTCTTCCGAATCGACTTTTGGGTGGCCGGCCTGAGTGCCATTCCCGTTCTCGCCTTCTCGGGCGCCCTGGGGGCCACCTTCCTGGTCTACGCCCTCTCCCTGCGGGGGGGGCGCGTCCCCGTCGGGCTTCTCCTTCTCACCGGTGTGGCGGTCGGGGCCCTCGCCGCGGCGGCGACCTCCCTGCTGATGATCCTCGGGGACGAGGACACCCGCCTGATCCTCTTCTGGCTGCTCGGCAGCCTCTCCTCGAGACGCTGGGAGCACGTCCAGATGATCACGCCCTACGTCGGCATCGGGGTGGCCCTCATCTGGGTCTACGCGCGGGACCTCAACCTGCTCCTCCTGGGGGAAGAGACCGCCCAGCACACGGGCGTGGAGGTCGAGCGCGTGAAACGGATCGTGCTGAGCGCCTCGGCGCTTCTGGCGGCCGCCGCCGTCTCCGTCAGCGGCATCATCGGGTTCGTCGGCCTCCTCGTCCCCCACCTGATGCGCCTCATCGTCGGCCCCGACCATCGGAGGCTGATCCCCGCCTCGGCCCTCATGGGCGCCCTCCTGCTCTGCCTGGCCGACACCCTGGCCAGGACCCTCGCCTCACCGTCCGAGATCCCCATCGGCATCATCACCTCGGCCCTCGGCTGTCCCTTCTTCCTGTTCCTGGTCGCGCGTCGCCGCGATGTCGCATTATAGCTGAAATCGCAGCCGGCTCTCCGTGTGAAGCAGAATCAGGGAGAATGCTGCTCGGTGGCAGACCCCTGCTTCGGAGCTACCGTACACCAGAGGACTTCGACCGGTATCGAGGTCCTATCCGACAGGGAATTCAGCCATAGCGAGCTGGGTCTTCGGTGAACCGGAGGTAGGTCGGGAAGCCGAATGGGGATTGGTGGTGGGGAATGGTAAGTGCCTGGATATGGCCTAGGCCCTCTTTGGTCTACGCAACAATCCCGTCCCCCCTGAGTGATCCTGGGCGAGGGCTGTTTCGAGCCCAGGATTGTATCGAAGGGGCAAGGCACAGGAAGGACTGCGCGGCCCCAAGAGGCCGCCTCCACCTTGCTGTGTTTGCCGAGCCTTGTGCTTCGATACACCTGATCCGCCTGGGGCGAATCAGGCACTCAGCACGGACGGATTGCTGTCGTTGTTCAAAATGCAGTCTGGGTAAGGTAACGAAGGGACAGTAGGCCCAACCGCTCCGGCAGATGATCCCGTCCTCCCTGAGTGCCCGCCGACCTGTCCACCGAAGCCCTCCGGGCGGAGGTGGAAGCTGCCCCGTAGCGGAGGCGGGTGTATCGAAGGGGCAGGCTCAGGAGGAACAGTGACCCTACTGCCCTCGACGCAGAAGCAGGGCTTGCATCGGATCGGTCTGCCTGGATGGTATCGACTGAGGTCTACTACACGAAGGATACTACTCAGAGGAGGATACTGCGGAGGGTCTTACACGACCGTTCGATTCGCGGGCAGCCAGACCCATCGCCTCGCGGACCTGGCGGACCGCCTGCCGGTAGTAGGTCTGGACCGTGCTCTTGGACAGCGACAGGATCAGGGCGATCTCGGCCATCGACTT
>JASLMQ010000564.1 GCA_030746455.1 Candidatus Latescibacterota bacterium | reverse complement strand
GATCTCCTTGTCCCGGTAGACGTTCAGCACCGTACCGATGGTGATCCCCTCTTGAGCGCCGATCTTCACGTAGTAGTCGTTCGCCCGCGCGGAATCCGGCACCGCCCGGCCCATATCGAAATGGGTGTTGACCTTGAAGACGACGTACTCCTGCGAGAACAGTACTTCAGGGAGCGCCACGAGAACGGCGAGCACTACCAGGGCCGGAACACCAAGCGATCGTACGCGCGCCATGTCTCATTCCTCCAGAGAACGCAATCACAGCAGCCTGTTGGGATTCACAGTGTCCAGAACACACACCGAGGTCTATTACTGAATATAGGCCGATCGGTCGCACAGCGCAACCCGATATCGCCCCCGGTCCATCATCGATCCCCCCCTGGTAGATCGGCAGGAACGCGTGGGGCTTCACGGCCTTCTCTCAGCCCTGCGCCGACGCCGAGAGGACGAACTTCCGGAGCAGCCGTTCATAGATCCCGATGAAGTCGGATCGGCCGTTGTGCGAGTTGTAGAAATGGCAGATCGGGTTGGGATTGACCTCCAGGATGGTCATCCCGTCGGGGCCACCGATGAGGTCGATCGCGTGGAAACCCAGATTCAGCACCTGGGCCGCACGCCGCACGATCGCGGCCATGTCCTGAAGCAGCTTGGGGTCGTCCACCCGCTCGGCTCTGCCGCCGGCCTGGTGGAGCGGGTTCAGATCTCCGCTGGGATCATCCTCGTCGCTCACCTTCTCGTAGGCCAGAAGCAGCTCGCCCTCGCTGGCCACGGCACGGTACTCCGGTCCCTCTACAAAGGCCTGGATCAACAGGATGTTGTTCAGGAACGCGCTCGCCTCGCATAGCTCACGAAGCCGCCCTCGAAGCCCCTCACGCCCGGTCTCCAGATAGACCCCCTGTGCCATCGACCCCTCGTTGCGCTTCACCACCAAGGGATAGGCGATGCGGGACTCCACATCTGCTACGATGTCATCGATGGTGTCGTGGGTCTTGTACCGATCGAACCGCGCGTCGGCCAGAGGGCTGAAGACCTTGAGCGTCTCGGGGATCAGAAGGCCTGCCTCGCCGAAGAGCTCGTACTGATAGGCTTTGTCTTCTGCCAGGCGCCCCGCCACGTAGTCGTTGAAGGGATGCTTGTTCCGCATGAAGTAGAACGGCCCGCTCTCCCCCGTCCCCGAGACCTTGAGGAGGTTCCCGTCATCCGAGACCGTGCTGTGCTCGACGCCCAGGCCCCGACATGCGGCCCTGAGGCAATGCAGGCTCTCCAGGAACACGTCCTCGGTGAACCCGTCCCGTTCCTCTGCCAGGTCCAGGACCTCCCGAGCCAGGGCGACCAGATGCAGCGATCCGGTCACGCAGAGATGGTCGTCCGGCCCGAGACCGGCGAATGCCTCCCTCAGGACCTGCAGCCCTCTGGAATCGCACCGGGTGAGAATCCCCTGCGGGACCCAGGGCTGTAGCGACTCGGGGCGAATCGCCTTGGGGTGGGCCGAGCGCGTGAGGGTCATCTCCTTCGCGAGGGGTGCCAGGGCCCCCACGACTCCCTCTGCATCGTGACCTGAGCCCACACCCACGACGAAGGTCCACCGGTCCGAGATCGGCCGCAGGGATTCGGACAGAGCAGCCGCTGCGGCCGGGTTGTGCGCGCCGTCGAGCACGATCCAGGGCTTTCGCTGCGCCACCTCGAAGCGACCCGGCCAGCGATGGGCGGACACGGTCTCGATGGCCGCCGCCTCGTCCAGTTCGCTCCCCAGCCATCGTGCGGCCGCGGCCAGGGCGAGTCTCGCGTTCTCCTCGAATATGCGGGGGCTCCCTGAAGGGTCCCCGGGAAGACTGGGGGGAACCACCGCGCTCCCATCGGGGGGCGCCTCCACGGCGTCGTCCTGCACCACATAGAGGGGAACCCTGTGCTCGTCGCTCTGCTGCCTCAAGAGCGCCAGGACCTCGCGGGCCTGATGGCCCGAGGTGAAGAGCGGGCGCGCAGGCCGGGCGATGCAGAACTTGTCCGCCGCGATCTCCTCCAGCGTGTCTCCCAGCACCTCGGTGTGGTCGAGCTGGATCGCAGTCAGGACTGCGAGATCGGAATCCCAGGCATTGGTGGAGTCGTAACGTCCCCCCAGGCCCACCTCGAATATGCCGCAATCCACACGTTCCCGGGCGAAGAGGTGGGCCGCCAGGGCGGTGAGGGCTTCGAACTTGCTGAACGCCCCGAAACCCTCTCGCTCGAAGTCCCTGCTCTTTTCGTACAGATGGGTGACCCCCTCGGACCAGGCCTCCTTCTCGGCGATCTCGCCGTCGATGCGAATCCGCTCCCGCACGGTGTGCAGGTGGGGTGAGGTGAACAGGCCCACCCGCTGGCCCGCCGTGCGCAGCAGCGAGGCCAGGAGGCTGCTCACCGTGCCTTTGCCGTTCGTCCCACCGACAATGATCGATCGGAAATGGCTCTGGGGCGCTTCGAGACGGTCAAGGAGGGCCCGCATCCTCGGCAGGTAGTCCTCCAGCGATCCGAGGACGGGATCACCCCGTTCCCAATCTGTAAGCGTGTCGAGGAAGCGTTTGCTCCGGAAGTAGTCCATTCTCGACGAGAGGCCCGGCTCGGATCCCGATCAGATATCGGCGAGGGATCCGGGCAAAAAAGAGAACCCACCTTACACCGAAGGTGAGTTCTCGTCGCAGTCGATAAGGAGTGCCTCGGGTTCTATGCGGCCTTGACCACCAGGCCCGATTTGATGCACTTCGAGCAAACCCTCATGCGCTTGGGCGTGCCGTCTACCTCCACGCGCACGCGGCGCAAATTGGGGTTGAATCGACGCTTCTTCTTGTTGTGCGCGTGGCTCACATGGTTGCCCACCATCGGGCCCTTGCCACACACCTCGCACCTGGCTGCCATGGTCGCTTGCCTCCTGTTCCAGCATCCAAACACATGCATTTGAGAGTTAGAAAATATACACACAACTCTAGAAATCGCAAGCAGTTTTTCCCGCAAGGGCCCCTCCATCTCCCCCGTAGGGGTGGGAATCCGGCCTGCGTCCGTCACTCCCCCTTCTGCGGCCCGAGTCGCGCAGCCGCACCGGCGTTCCCGGGCCTGCCACAATGGTCATTTCGGCTTGACAAAGGTCCCCTTCTACGGCATCATTCCCGGGGTGCCGGGCAATGGGTCCGGGCCTCCGAAAGCCGACTTCCGACGCGGGAACGGGGCCGCATGCACAAAGTGAACCTGGTCACACTCGGGTGCCCGAAGAACACGGTGGATTCGGAGCGGATGCATCGCTTGCTGGAGCTCAATGGCTACGGCCTGACCGATACGCCCGAAGAAGCCGACATCATCGTCGTGAATACGTGCGGATTCATCGAGCCCGCCAAACAGGAATCCATCGATGCCACGCTGGATGCCGCCGACTTCAAGTCGGCAGGAACCTGCAAGGGGCTGATCGTCACCGGCTGCCTGGCCGAGCGCTACCGGGACGAGCTGCGCGCCGAACTGTCCGAAGCCGACCTGATCGTGGGCCTGGCCGACGAGAGGGAGATCGTGTCCCACTGCGACCGGCTCTTGGGGATCTCACGTTCCGATACGATCCGCGCGGCCGACGATCGCCACCTGCTCACGCCAGGGCACTGGGGATATCTCCGCATCTCCGACGGCTGCGACCGAACCTGTGCCTTCTGCGCCATACCCGGGATCAAGGGGCGAAACCGGAGCGAATCCGTCGAGGCGCTCGTTGAAGATGTCCGTCGGATGGTCGACTCGGGGGTGAGGGAAATCGGCCTGATCGCGCAGGACACGATGCGCTACGGAGCGGACCTCTACGGCAGGCCCTGCCTCGTCCGCCTGCTGGAGTCGCTGCTGGGGATCGACGGCCTGGAGTGGATCCGCCTCCTCTACACCTACCCTCTGGGGTGGAACGACGATCTGATCGAGCTGCTCGCATCCGAGAAGAGGCTTTGCGCCTACGTCGACATGCCCATCCAGCATGCGTCGGACCCGATTCTCAAGGCTATGAACCGGGGCACCACCCGTGAGGGGATCCGCGCGTTGATCCAGCGGCTTCGCGACCGCATTCCCGACCTGACCCTCCGCTCGTCCGTGGTGGTGGGCTTTCCCGGTGAGCGCGAAGAGCACATCGGCGAGCTGATCGACTTCATCGAGGAGGTCCGCTTCACGCGGCTGGGCGGTTTCACCTACTCCCACGAGGAAGGCACTGCCGCCGGAGCGCTGGACGACGACGTTCCTGAACCTGAGAAACGCGAGCGCCTGGACCGGATCATGTCCGTTCAGACGGCCATCTCCTCCGAAATCGCCGAGGCCTGCGTTGGGCAGACCCATCGCGTTCTGATCGACCGGCCATCGGATGACCCGGCCTTCGACTTCGTGGGACGAACGCGAATGGATGCCCCCGAGATCGACGGCGAGGTCTTCGTGACCGGCAACGCCACGGTCGGCGAGTTCTGCACTGTGGCAATCGCGGAATCCACCCCGTTCGACCTGATCGGCCAAGTCGTGGAGCCCGGAGCCCTGATCGAGATCGCCCCCCCGGCCGGAAGCCGGGCCGTTCGATGATCCTCATCGCCGCCCTCACCGGCAGGCGTGTGATCGGACGCCGTGGCGCCATGCCGTGGCACATCAGCGAAGAGCTCAAGCACTTCAGGAAGCTCACCACCGGCCACACCCTCATCGTGGGTCGCAAGACCTTCGAATCGCTAGGCAGCCGCACCCTCCCCAGGCGGCATACCGTTGTCGTCAGCCGCACCCTCCCCGATCGACCTGACGTCGACGTGTGCAGGACCCTGGATGAGGCGCTCCGGCAAGCGAAGACCTACCATACGGAGGTCTTCGTCGCCGGCGGCGCCGAGATCTACCGTCAGGCCCTTCCCCTGGCCGACGCGCTGTATCTCTCCTGGGTCAAGGAAGACCACGAAGGCGACACCCACTTCCCGGAGATCGACGACAAGCTCTGGGAAGTCGATCGGGAGGAGGACTTCCCCCGATTCACCTTCGTCGTCTACAGACGTCGCCCAACCCCCTGACCCACGGCAGGCCCGGCATTCAGAACGTCTTGCGTCACCCCAAACCACCCTTCATCAGTGAAGGTCACAGATATGATACAGTACCTCTCGCAGCTCAGGCACGTCCTGGATCACGGTGTTGAGAAGCGCGACCGGACCGGTGTCGGTGTGCTCTCGTGCTTCGGCCTCCAGGCCCGATACGATATGCGCGACGGCTTCCCTGCCGTGACCACCAAGCAGCTCGTCTGGAAATCCATGGTATCCGAGCTCCTCTGGTTCATCTCCGGATCCGGGAACATCAACGAGCTCAAGGGGATCTACCCCGGGAACAAACTGTGGGACGGTAACTATGCAGACTACCTCGACCGCATCGGCCTCAGCGAGAACGACGGAGCGATGGGACGGATCTACGGGACCCAGTGGCGGTCCTGGCAGGGCGCGGAACGGGAGGTCGACCAGCTCCAGGAGGCCATCGACACCATCACGCGCGATCCTGGTTCCCGAAGAATGGTGGTGAACGCCTGGAACCCGGCCGAGACAGGACCGAAGGAGGTCGCGCTTCCCCCCTGCCACGCCTTCTACCAGTTCTACGTCGCCGGGGGAGCCCTGTCGCTCCAGATGTATCAGCGGTCCTGCGACATGTTTCTGGGTGTGCCCCTCAACATCGCGTCATACTCCCTGCTCCTCCACATAGTCGCCCGCATCACGGGCCTGAAACCCCGCGAGTTCGTTCACACCCTGGGAGATGCGCACATCTACCTGGACCACGTCGATGCCGTGAAGGAGCAGCTGTCGCGGGATCCCCATCCCCTGCCCCAGCTCGAGATCGTGGACCGGGGGCAGACGACCATCGACGATTTCGAGTTCGGCGACTTCTCGCTCCTCAACTACGTGCACCACCCGGCGATCAGGGCCAAGATGGCCGTCTAATCAGGATGGAGACCGACAATGTCAGAAGCCGAGGTACAGCTCGATGGTGATCCCAGGACACTGGCCAGGGCGATCTCGCGAGCCGCTCAGCAGGCCTACCGCGACAAGCACGGCGACGTGGGAGAGTGGGATGAGGTGAGGGCGGAGATCGAGGCCGAGGTGCCCAAGCTGGCCAAGCAGATGGTGGACGCGCTCGATCGCGACGTTCGCGACGTCTATCTGACGAACTCGCTCGAGGTGATGGCCCTGTCTTACGCCCGCCGGTCGCTTAAATCATCCGAGTAGAATCACAAAGGACCGCCTCTATGCCTGAAGTAGAGATTCCCTGGAAGCCCAGAACGATCCTGACGGGTAGGGTCTTCAGGCTGCCGGTGCGAGCACCCGATGGCGAGGTCGCGCTCGAGGCCGAGGGCTTCCGCCAGATCGCGTCACGCCGGTCCCAGGCCGACTCGGCCGTGTACTTCTACCTTCAGTGCCCCGATCGCCCGGGCACGTACGCCCTTCGTGCGCGGCAAGGGAAGCAGACGGCCGAGTCATCGCTCACGGTCTCTTCGCTCGACGAGCTCAGACAGGTCCACGAGTTCAACGGTGCCACGTGGCCGCGTCGCTGGACCGTGGGCCAGCCCTTCACGTCCACCAAGGGCAGGCAAACGCTCCAGGACCTTCCCGTTCCCGCATCGTTCGATGAGGAAGGCGCGTTGTGGTGGTCTGCCCAGTCCGACGAATGCATCTGGCATCAGCTCCCCCCCGCTGAGCTCCCTAGGGCCCACTTCGTGAACGCTCACCAGGGCTGCCCATCCTGTGGCACGGCCGTCTTCCGGTATGGTGGCTTCTACCCGTGGCTTCGGAATCACACGCCCTGCGACTTTCGTTCCAGGTGCCCGTCCTGCGACGCCGTCTTTCCCAGCAACGACCTGGCCGCGCTCGACTTCATTTCAGGCGACCATCCGGACGACGGCTACGGCACCTTCGACCCGGAAGGCAACCTCTTCCTCTTTGCCGCCACCTACCACCGCGATCAGGTCCGTGCATTCGGCGCAGGGATCAGCACACTCACGCGCCGGCTGCGGTCCGGCTCGTTCGATGAGGGTGTGGCCCGTCGCCTGGGCCTTATGCTGCTGCGTTACGCCCTGGAGGAATGCTACCTGGCCTCGGCAGTCCAGTTCCGCTACGGCCCGTCCAAGGGCGTGGAGGAACCGTGGGAATGGGGGCAGACCGACTGGGCGGAAGAGCCCGATCCGGTGGCCGCCTTGGCGGCCAAGGGCTCTGTCCGCTACAGCATCGACACCCCCAAGCTGG